>WFWQ01000053.1 GCA_015491015.1 Patescibacteria group bacterium
CTGCACTCTTAGCTCCTTGAGCTAAAACTTTCAAAATTTGGTTTTCAAAAGTTTCTTTTTCCTTCTTTGTCTCAATCTTTAAAATTTCAAAAACATCTTCAATCTTAGTTAAAGGTAAAGCTTTCTTTTCTTTAATTAACTGATTAGTTCCTTCAGATAAAGGAGAGGTGATATTGCCAGGCAAAGCTATTAAAGTCTTGTTTAACTTTAAAGCTTCTTTAGCTGTAATTAAAGCTCCGCTTTTTCTTTTAGCTTCAACTATTATTACAGCTTCACTTAGAGCTGAAATTAACTGATTTCTTTTAGGAAAGGTAAACTTGGAGCCTGGAACTTTAGGTTCAAACTGAGAGATTAAAGCTCCTCCTTTTTCTACAATTTTGGGCACAAGTTTCAAGTTGCTTTTAGGATAAATTACTTTTAAATCTAAACCTGTCCCTAAAATAGCTAAAGTTTTCCCTCCTCCACTTAAAGCTCCAAGGTGAGCAAAGGTATCGATGCCAGGAGCAAATCCTGAAACTACAACTATTCCTGCTTTAGTTAGCTCTTCAGCTAACTTGAAAGCTATTTCTTTGCCGTAATTAGAACATCTTCTTGAGCCTACAATTGCAACTTTTCTTCCTTCCAAAGGAAAATTTCCTAAAGCAAAAATTTTCTCTGGAGGAGCACTTAAGGCTAAAAGTTCTTTAGGATAATCTTTTGAACTTTTTAAAATTGCTTTAATTTTCATACTTTAACTTTTCTATAGCATCAGCTAACATTTGGCAATAAAGGTTAACTCCTACTTTGGCAAAATGCCCTGATTGCTCTTTACCTAAAAGATTTCCAGCTCCCCTCATTTCCAAATCTTTTTTAGCAATTAAGTATCCTGCTCCCAAATATTGAAGCTCTTTTAAAAGTTTTAATCTTTCTTTAGCTTGAGGAGTAAGTTTGCCTTTGGGATAGAAGAAATAGCAAAAAGCTTGGATCTCTCTTCTGCCAATTCTTCCTCTTAATTGATGAGCTTGAGCTAAACCTAATCTGGTAGAAGAAGCTACAATTAAAGTGTTAACTTTAGAAAGATCTAATCCATTTTCAATAATGGTAGTTGAAACTAAGATGTTAGCTTTTCCTTGATAAAACTTTTCAAATCTCTTAGCTACTTCTTTTTCTTTTAACCTTCCGTGAATTACTTCTATTTTCCAGTTTGGATTCCCTTTAGAAATCTTTTTTAAAAACTCTTTCACCTTTTCTAACTTTTTAGCAAAGTTATACAAAAAGTAAACTTGCCCTCCTCTTTGAAGTTCAAAGTTTATAGCTTCAACTATCTTTTCTGGATTAAAAGGTTCAACTATAGTTTTTACCGCTAACTTTCTTGGAGGAGGAGTTAAAATTAAGCTTATCTCTTTCAATCCAGATAAAGCAAAGTATAAGGTTCGAGGGATGGGAGTAGCTGAAACATAAATTATATCTGCTTTAGGGTAAATCTCTTTGAGCTTTTCTTTTTGCTTTACTCCAAACTTTTGTTCTTCATCTACCACTATGATTCCTACCCTTTTTAAATTTAGATTTTGACTTAAAAGCTTGTGGGTGCCAATCAAAATATCTACTTTATTTGCTTTTATTTCTCTTTTTATTTCTTCTTGCTCTTTTTTAGATTGAAGTCTGGTTAAAACTTTAACTTCTACAGGTAAGTTTTTAAACCTTTCTTTAAACACCCAAAAGTGTTGCAAAGCTAACAAAGTAGTTGGAGCTAAAATTAAAGCCTTCTTTTTAGAAAAGACTACTTTAGCTACAGCTCTAATTATAACTTCAGTTTTACCAAATCCAACATCTCCAACTAAAACTCTTTCTTTAGGTTTAGCTTCTTTAAGATCTTCAAAGATCTCTTTTAAAGCTATTTCTTGATCTTGAGTTAACTCAAAAGGAAACCTTTGAGCTACTTCTTTTTCTAAAATAGGATCGCCAAAGCAAGGTTCTTTTTCTTCTAACTCTCTTTTAGCTTGAATTTCTAAAAGCTTTTTAGCTAACTTTAGAGTTTCTTCTCTAACTTTCCTTTTTATCTTTAGCCACTTTTTGCTTTTTAATCTTGAAATCTGAGGATTTTCTAAGCCAATGTATAAAGAAAGTTTATTCTTTAAATCTTCTGGAACAAAGAGCTTATCTCCTTTAGCATACTCTATTTCAAAATAACTTTTGCCTTCAATTAAAGTTTTTCCTTTAAAAATACCTATGCCATGATCTGAGTGAACTACAAAGTCTCCAGGTTTCAAATCCTCTACTTGAGAAAAGAACTTTAAAGCTTTAAGCTTTTTCTTCAGCCTTTTTATTTCAGCTTTAGGATCCAAATTAACCGAACTTATCTTTTTTATCCTTTCCACATAATCTCCAAAAAACTCAATTTGAAAAGGAGAGTTGTAACCTAAAGGAAAAACTTGAACCACCCCTCCCAAATGCGAAAACTCTCCCGTGTATTCGGGAATTTCAACTCTTTCGTAACCTGCAAGATCTAAAGCTTGCAAAAGTTGCCCTAAATAAAACTTCTTTCCCTTAGTTAAAGTTAAGCAATTTTCAAATTCTTCTTCTAACTTCTCTAATTCTCTTAAATCTAAAGAGGCTAAAGTATCTAAAATTTCCAAGCTTAAAGGCAAAATTATAACTTTTTCTACTTCTTGGTAGCTCATTCTTTTTCTGTTAAAATAGCATCTAAATTGAAAAACTTAAAGTGAAAGTTAACAAAGTTTTGGTAGCTTTAGATTTAGAGAGCGTTTTGATTCCAGAGATTTGGCCTTTTTTGGCTAAACAGTTTAATTTAAAGGATCTTTCTTTAACTACCAGAGAAGTTAAAGATTTTAAAAAATTAACTGATTTAAGATTTAAAGCTTTGAACTCAAAGATGATAACTTTAGAGCAGATTAAAAAAGCTTTAAGAAAACTCAAACCTTTGCCGGGAACCGAAGAGCTTTTGGGATTTTTGCACCAAAACAAAATAAACTATGTAGTGATTACAGACTCTTTTGAAGAATTCTTAACTGAAATAATCAAAGATCTTAAGATAACCAAAATTTTAGCTAACTCTATTTTGGTTAAAGAAGAAAAGCTTTACCCTGTGATTAAAATAGGGGGTAAAAAGGGGGAAATATTAGCCCAAAAGGTTGATCTTTCTTCTTTAGATTTAATAGGAATTGGCGATTCTTTTAACGACATTTCTTTGCTAAAAGTGTCAAAGATTAAAATTTTAGTTAACCCTTCCTCAGAACTCCGCAAACTTTTCCCTCAAGCTATTTTAGTAAAAGATACTTTAGGAATTTTGGCAATTTTAAAACCAATTTTGACATAAATCTCTTTTTTTGTTAAATTGGGAAGATATTAAAAAGAAAAATTTATGCCAACTTTTAGTCAATTAGTAAAAAAAGGAAGAAAAAAGAAAGTGGATAAGCCTAAAGCTCCAGCTTTAAGGTTTTACTTTAATGTTTTGAAACAAAAGTATGTTGAATCTCCTTCTCCTTTTAAGAGAGGAGTGTGCCTTAAAGTTTTTACTACTACTCCAAAAAAACCTAACTCTGCTTTAAGAAAGGTAGCTAGAGTTAGGCTTTCCAACGGAATGGAAGTTACAGCTTACATTCCTGGTGAAGGGCATAACTTGCAAGAGCACTCTGTAGTTTTGATTAAAGGAGGTAGAGTTAGAGATTTGCCTGGAATTAGATACAAGGTGGTGAGAGGAGCTTTAGATGCAGCTGGAGTAGAAGGGCGAAAAAGAGGAAGATCTAAATATGGAACTAAAAAACCAGATTAATTATGGCAAAGAGAAAGAAGAAGAAAATCAAAAAACCTCCTTTGCAACCTGATCCAGTTTACAACAATCTTTTAGTTGAGAAACTTACTAACAAGATAATGAAGCATGGCAAAAAGAGTATTGCCAGAAAGATAGTTTACAAAGCTTTTGAGATTATTAAAGAAAAGACTAAAAGAGATCCAATTGAAGTTTTCAACCAAGCTTTAGAACAAGTTTACCCTCAAATGGAGGTTAGACCTATGCGAATCGGAGGGGCTACTTATCAGGTTCCTTACGAAGTAAAGGGTAGCAGGAAGGTTCACTTGGCTTTAAAGTGGATAATTGAATCTGCAAGAAGTAAAAAAGGAAAGCCTATGGCAGAAAAGTTAGCTCAAGAGCTAATTTTAGCTTCAAAGGGGGAAGGAGATGCGGTAAAAAAGAAAATTACCGTGCACAAAATGGCAGAAGCCAACAAGGCTTTTGCTCACTTTGCAAAGTAATCTTTTTAAACTATGCCCAGGCTCTATCCAATTGAAAGATATAGAAATATTGGATTTATAGCTCACATTGATGCAGGGAAGACTACAGTTACAGAAAGAGTTCTTTTTTATACTGGAATTTCTCACAAAATCGGTGAGGTTCACGAAGGACAAGCCATAATGGATTGGATGGAGCAGGAAAGAGAAAGAGGAATTACTATTACAGCTGCAGCAACTACTTGCTTTTGGGTACCTACCCATTTAGGTTTAGATGAAGCTACAAGAGCTCAGAGAAAAGAAGAAGAGTTTAGAATTAACATCATTGACACTCCAGGACACATAGACTTTACGGTGGAAGTTCAAAGATCTTTAAGAGTTTTAGATGGGGCTGTAGTTATCTTTGATGGAGTAGCTGGGGTTGAACCTCAGTCTGAAACAGTGTGGCATCAAGCAGATAGATTTAGAGTTCCAAGACTTTGTTTTATTAACAAGTTAGATAGAGTTGGAGCTGACTTTGAGAAGGCTTTAGAGTCAATTAAGAAAAGGTTAACTAAGAATGTGGTTTTGCTTCAGATTCCTTACGGCAGGGAACAAAACTTTAAAGGGGTGATAGATCTTTTGAGAATGAAGCTTTACACTTTTGAAGGAGATCACGGTGAAAAATTAGTAGAATCAGAAATACCTCAAGATATTTTGGAAGAAGCTAAAAAATGGAGAGAAGAGGCTATAGAAAAGATTGTTAGTGAAGATGAAGAATTGATGGAAAAGTATTTAGAAGGGCAAGAAATTGCTATCGAAGATCTAAAGAAAGTTTTAAGAAAAGCAACTATAGAGTATAAGTTAGTTCCAGTTTTGTTAGGTTCAGCTTTGAAAAATAAAGGAATTCAGCTTCTTTTGGATGCAATCTGTGATTATTTGCCTTCTCCTGTAGATTTACCTCCAGTTGAAGGTGTAAACCCTAAAACTGGAGAAAAAGAAATTAGAAAACCTTCAGATGATGAACCTTTTTGTGCTTTAGCTTTCAAGATTGCTTCAGATCCTTATGTGGGAACTTTAACTTACTTTAGAGTTTATTCTGGCAGACTGCCTAAAGGCTCTTATGTTTTAAATACTAACTCTGGAGAAAAAGAGAGAATTGGAAGGATTTTGAGGATGCACGCTAACCATAGAGAAGAAGTTGATGAAGTTTTTGCGGGAGATATTGCAGCTACAGTTGGGTTAAAGTCTACTTTAACCGGCCACACTCTTTGTGATGAAAACCACCCTATAAGATTAGAAGAAATTAAGTTTCCAGAGCCAGTTATTTCAGTTAGAATTGAACCTAAGACTAAAGCAGACCAAGAAAAGCTAAGTTTGTCTTTGCAAAGGTTAGCTCAAGAAGATCCTACCTTTAGAACTGGTTTTGATTTAGAAACAGGTGAAACGATTATCTCTGGAATGGGAGAGTTGCATTTGGAGATTATTGTAGACAGACTAAAAAGAGAATTTGGAGTTGAAGCTAACGTAGGAAAACCCCAAGTAGCTTACAAAGAAACCATCTTAAAAGAAGCTACCGCAGAAGGTAAGTACATCAGGCAAACTGGAGGTAGAGGACAATATGGACATGTGTGGTTGAGAGTTAAACCTTTAGAAAGAGGTGAAGGGTTAAAGTTTGTAGATGAGATTAAAGGAGGGATTATTCCTAAGGAGTTTATTCCAGCTGTAGAAAAGGGAGTTAAAGAAGCAGCTAACAAAGGAATTTTAGCTGGATATCCTGTAGTGGATGTTGAAGTTACTTTATACGATGGTTCTTTTCACGAAGTAGACTCTTCCGAGTTAGCTTTTAAAATTGCAGCTTCAGCTGCTTTTCAAGAAGCTTGTAAAAAAGCTAAGCCAATTTTGTTAGAACCTATAATGAAAGTTGAAGTTGTAGCCCCAGAAGAGTTTATGGGAGATGTGATTGGAGATCTTTCTTCAAAAAGAGGGAAGATTTTAGAAACTTCAGAAAGATCAAATATGAAAGTAATAGATGCTTTAGTTCCTTTAGCTGAAATGTTTGGTTACGCTACCAAGTTAAGATCCATCACTCAGGGTAGAGGAAGCTTTACTATGGAGTTTGACCATTACGCCCCCGTCCCAGACAACATTGCCCAAGAAATAATTGAAGGCAAGAGGAAATAGGCTTGATTTAATTAAGGGTAAAGAGTATTAAAGTATATAGAAAACCAAGCTCCTTGTGCGAAAAGCCATCGGTTCGTTGTTTTTTCAAAAGCTCCCATTTCATTGGGAGCTTTTAATTTAATTTTTAATTTTCGATTTTTGAACTAAGATTTAGTAGTATACTTACAGTTATACCTACAATTGCGAGATTATTCTTTACTTTTTTATTTTAAAAAGCTAAGATTGGTAAAATAAGCCTATATAATATGGGTAAGGTTTTGAAAAAGAAAATTTATAAATACACGGTCTTTTTTGAGCCAGCCGAAGAAGGAGGATATGTAGCTTATGTTCCAATTCTTGAAGGATGCGTTAGCCAAGGAGAAACTTTAGAAGAAGCTCGAGAGATGATTAAAGATGCTATTAAAGGATATCTTGAAGTGCTGAAAGCAGAAAAAGATTCTTTGCCTGAAGAATCAGAGGAAGCTTTAATATCTAAAGTTGAGATTATTTTATGAAACTTCCTCCTCTTAAGCCTAGAGAAGTTGTCAAGGTTCTTGTTGAGCTTGGTTTTGAAAAGAAACGTCAAACAGGTAGTCATCTGATTTTAAGACACCCTATTACTAAAAAGATTGTAGTAGTACCAATCCACAAAGGAAGAGAGCTAAAATCAGGAGTTATAAAAAGTATTATTAAACAAACCGGCTTAAGCAGAAAGGAGTTTCTGAAGAGGATTAAAGACAAAAAATAGTAGCTTACTTTGGCTGATTTCTTTTAGGTTAGTATTCCGCGGTGTTGACATGATAAATTTAGTTGTTTATACTGTTTCAATAAAAAGGTTTAGTTTTTTAAAATTTAAAAAAAATTTAAGCTAAAACTATGGCTGAAAAACAAAAGTTTGAGAGAACCAAACCCCACGTTAATGTGGGAACTTTAGGTCATGTCGATCACGGAAAAACTACTTTAACAGCTGCTATTTTACACGTTTTGCACCTTAAAGGTTTGCCTGTGACAGAAAAAACTGTAGAACAGATAGATGCTGCTCCAGAAGAAAAAGCTCGTGGTTTAACTATCAATATTAGCCACGTGGAGTATGAAACTGAAAAAAGACACTACGCTCATATTGATTGTCCTGGCCACGCTGATTACATTAAGAACATGATTACGGGTGCAGCTCAGATGGATGGAGCTATTTTAGTAGTTTCTGCTCCAGATGGTCCAATGCCTCAAACTAGAGAACACATCTTATTAGCTAAGCAGGTAGGATTGCCAGCTGTAGTAGTATTCTTAAACAAGATGGATCAGTTAGATGATCCTGAAATTGCAGATTTAGTAGAGTCTGAGGTTAGAGAACTTCTTAACAAATATGAGTTTCCTGGAGACGAAGTTCCAGTGATTAGGGGTTCCGCTTTAAAAGCTTTACAAGCTACTTCAATAGACGATGAAGCTGTAAAGCCTATTTTAGAGCTCACTCAAGCTTTAGATGATTATATTCCAGAACCTCAAAGACCAATTGATAAGCCATTCTTAATGCCAATTGAGGATGTGTTTTCAATTGAAGGTAGAGGAACAGTAGTTACAGGGAGAATAGAAAGAGGAATTATTAAACCTGGAGATGAGATTGAAATTGTAGGTTTGAGAGAAACCCAAAAGACTACTGCAGTTAGTATTGAGATGTTTAACAAAATTTTGGACGAAGGAAGAGCAGGAGATAATGTAGGAGTGCTTTTGAGAGGAATTAAAAAAGAAGAAGTAGAAAGAGGGCAGGTTTTAGCTGCTCCAGGAACTATTACCCCTCACACTGAGTTTGAGGCTGAGGTTTATGTTTTATCTAAAGAAGAAGGAGGAAGACACACTCCCTTCTTCTCTGGATACAAGCCCCAATTTTACTTTATGACTGCAGATGTGACTGGAGAAGTTACTCTTCCAGAAGGTGTAGAGATGGTTATGCCTGGAGATACTGTTAACTTAAAAGTAAAGTTAATAGCTCCAGTGGCTATGGAGGAAGGACAAAGGTTTGCTATTAGAGAAGGGGGAAAGACTGTAGGAGCTGGAGTGGTTACCAAAATTATAAAGTAGTGAAGTGAAAAGTTTATGGCTAAGAAGCAAGATTCTACAGATACTGCGGTTCAACAGCTAAAAATTAAAATTAAAGGCCCAGATCATAGAGTTGTAGATAATTCCGCTCGCCAGATTATAGATACTGCTTTAAGATATGGAGGAGAAGTTTCAGGACCTATACCTTTGCCAACTGAAGTGAAAAGGTATACGGTTTTGAGATCAACCTTTGTTCACAAGGATGCCAGGGAGCAGTTTGAAATGAGAATTCATAAAAGATTGATTATCATCAAAGATCCCAGTTCAGAGTTAATTGAGTCTTTATCCAAAATATCTCTACCAGCTGGGGTTGACGTGGAGATAAAGATTTAATAAACTAAAAGATACTTTTATTACGAGTTAATCATAAATAAAGTCTTTTTTAGTTGTATAAAATCTATGAAGTTTATCTTAGGAAGAAAAATTGGTATGACCCAAGTTTTTGACCAGGAAGGAAGAGTTATTCCAGTTACAGTAGTTTCTGCTGGGCCTTGTTTTATTACTCAAATTAAAACTAAAGATAAAGATGGCTATTTAGCTTTACAGTTAGGCTACGAAAAAATAGAAAAAGCAAAGAAAATAAAGAAGACTCAAAAAGATAAACCTTTTAAAGTTTTAAAGGAAGTTAGAATTAAAGAAGAAGAGGTCTCCCAGTTTAAAGTTGGAGATGAAGTTAAAGTAGATATTTTTAAACCAGGAGATATAGTTGATGTTTCAGGAACAAGCAAGGGAAAAGGATTTCAAGGGGTAGTGAAAAGATGGGGATTTTCAGGAAGAAACGCTACCCATGGAGTTAAACACGAAGAAAGAACTTTAGGTTCTGTAGGTTCAGCTTTTCCTCAAAGAGTGATTAAAGGGAAAAAGATGCCAGGTAGGATGGGAAACAAAAGAGTTACAGTTAAAAATCTTGAAATCATTAAAGTTGATCCTGAGAATAATTTGATAGCTATTAAAGGAGCTCTTCCCGGAGGGAAGGGCTCTTTAGTTGAAATTAAAGGGAGATAAAATAAATGAAGGTGGAAGTTTTATCTTTAGAAAAATCTAAAAAGGAAAAGATAGATCTTCCCGAAGAGTTTTTTGATTTGCCTTTAAATCAAGATTTAATTCACCAAGTAGTTAGGATTCAAGCTTTAAATCGAAGACAACCTTCAGCTCACACTAAAGATCGAAGTGAAGTTGCAGGATCTGGAAGAAAACCTTGGCCCCAAAAGTACACTGGAAGAGCAAGGCATGGATCAATAAGATCTCCAATTTGGAGAGGCGGAGGGGTAACTTTTGGTCCAAGAGTGGAAAAGAATTATAAACTTTCCTTGCCAAAAAGAATGAGAAGAAAAGCTTTATTTGTTGCTTTAAGCCAAAAGCTTAGAGACAAAGAATTAATCTTAGTTGAAGATTTTACTTTAGATAAACCCTCAACTAAAAAGCTTAAGGAGATTTTAACTAAAATTTTGCCTCAAAAATATAAAAGTGTGCTTTTGGTTCTTCCAAGTTTAGATTATAATTTGATCTTGTCAGCTCGAAATCTTCCTAAGGTTGAAACTATTCAGGCTAAAGATTTAAATGTGTTAGACTTGCTTTCTTTTAAATATGTTGTAATATTGAAAAGTTCAATTGGTATCATTTTGGAGACTTTTAACTTTAAGGAAAGGTAAATATGGTTAAGAAAGCTTCAAATAAAAAAGATAAGAGCAATAAAAAAGATAATCCTAAGGAGGTGTTAAAAAAAAGTTTAGCTTTAGATGTTTTGAAAAGGCCTTATCTTTCGGAGAAGGCTACTCAATTAGCTCAAGAAGGTAAATATGTCTTTGAAGTTTCTTCTCAAGCTAACAAGATTCAGGTTAAAGAAGCTATAGAAGCTGTATATGGAGTAAAGGTAGATAAAGTGTGGATAGTTAAACTTCCGCCTAAAAGAAAAAGGTTTGGAAGATTTGAAGGCAAGAAACCAGGGGTTAAAAAAGCAATAGTTAAGCTTAAAGAAGGATATCATATTGAGATTTTGCCAACTTAATTTTAACTTATGGTAATCACTAAAGTTAGATCAAAATTTAGAAAGTTGCTTTCCAAGAAAGAGCCCGAAAAGTCCCTTTTGGTTCCTTTGCCTTCTAAAGCAGGAAGATCTAAAGGGAAAATTACAGTAAGACACAGAGGAGGAAGGCATAAGAGAATGTATAGAATCATAGAGTTTGGCCAAGAACGGTTAGGAGAAAAAGCTAAAGTTTTAGCTTTAGAATACGATCCCAATAGAACAGCTTTTATAGCTTTAATTGAGTATGAAGATGGAGAAAAAAAGTATATTATCGCCCCTCATAATTTAAAAGTTGGAGATGAAATAATTTTTGATGAAAAAACCGAAGTTAAAGTTGGAAATAGGATGAAACTTAAAAATATACCAGTGGGTACTGATGTATATAATATTGAGCTTTATCCTGGAGGGGGTGGAAAATTGGTAAGAGCAGCTGGAACTTCAGCTAAAGTTTTAGCTCACGAAGGAAAGTATACTCTTTTGAAGATGCCTTCTAAAGAGATAAGAAAGGTTCTTTCTGAATGTTTCGCTTCTATTGGAGTAGTTTCTAATCCAGAGCACCGTTATGAAAAGTTAGGTAAAGCTGGAGCTTCAAGACACAGAGGAATAAGACCTACAGTTAGAGGTTCAGCTATGAATGCTAAAGATCATCCTCATGGAGGAGGAGAAGGTAAAGCTCCAATTGGTTTGCCTTATCCTAAAACTCCTTGGGGTAAACCTGCTTTGGGAGTTAAAACCAGAAGAAGGAAGCATACTGACAAATACATTGTTAAAAGTAGGCATGAAAATAAATAAACTCTATGGGAAGATCGCTTAAAAAGGGAATTTATGTTCATCCAAAGCTGTTGAAGAAAATAAAGAAAGTTAAACCTGGAGAGCCAATTAAGACTTGGTCGAGAGATTCTACTATTATTCCGGAAATGATAGGACATGTGTTTTTAGTCCATAATGGTAAAAACTTTATTGAAGTTAAAGTTAGAGAAGAAATGGTAGGACACAGGTTAGGAGAGTTCGCTCCCACCACGAAGTTCATTAAACACGGAGGTAAGATGCAAAGAGAGTTAGAAAAGAAAGAAAAGGAACAAAAAGCTCAATAATCAATACATATGACTAAAGAAGTTTCAGTAAAATTGAGATATCTAAGATTAGCTCCAAGAAAAGTAAGGATGGTGGCAGATTTAATTAGGGGTAAATCAGTAAAGGAAGCAGAAGTAATCCTAACTAACTTAAGAAAGAGACCAGCTTTGCCTTTATTGAAGCTTTTAAAGTCAGCTAAAGCTTCAGCTAAGCATAACTTTAATTTAGATCCTGAAAAGATGCTTTTAAAAAAAGTTTTAGTTTCAGAAGGTCCCAAACTTAAAAGGTATAGATTTAGAGCTTTTGGAAGGATTTACGAAATTCAAAAGAAAACTTCCCATGTAGAGATGGTTTTAGTTGCAAAAGATAATAATCAGAACAAAAAAATAAGATAATTTAGCCAATTATGACTCATAAAGCTAATCCTAAAACTCTGAGAATTCAAGGGTTGGAAGATTGGGATTCAAGATGGTTTTCTAAGAAAAATCAAGCTAAATTTTTAGAGGAAGATTACAAAATTAGAAAAATCTTAACTTCAAAAGAATTTTCTTCAGCGGGGATTGAAAGGGTAGAAATCGAAAGAATTCCGGGACAACTCAAGGTAATAATTAAAGCTGCAAGGCCAGGAGTTTTAATTGGTAGAGGAGGACAAGGAATAGAAGCTTTAATTTCTAAAATTAAGAAGAAAGTTTTATCAGATTTCCAGGGTGAAGTTAAAATTGAAGTTCTGGAGGTGAAAGATCCTTGGAGTTCAGCCCAGGTAGTGGCTCAATGGATAGCGAGGCAGATAGAAAAGAGATTACCTTATAGGAGCGTGATGAAACAAGCTCTTTCGAGAATTATGTTAAGGAAGGGAGTTAAGGGGGCAAAAGTTGAAGTTTCAGGAAGATTAGGTGGAGCTGAAATAGCTAGAAGAGAATGGCTTAGAGAAGGAAAGTTACCTAAAAACACTTTCAGAGAATACATTGATTATGGTTTTGATCAAGCCTTTTGTACTTATGGAGTAATAGGAGTGAAGGTTTGGATTTACAGGGAAAAAGAGGTTAAAGAAGAAGTGTAGAAATTAAACCTTACTTTTATGCTTTTTCCCAAAAAAGTAAAACATAGAAAGTGGCAAAAAGGGAGAGCTAAGGGGACAGAAAGTAGGGGTACTACGCTTGCTTTTGGTGAATTTGGATTAAAAAGCTTAGAATCTAGATGGATAAGTTCAAGGCAAATTGAAGCTGCCAGAAGAGCGATCTTAAGGTATTTAAAAAAAGGAGGAAAACTTTGGATTAGAATCTTTCCGGATAAACCTATCACCAGAAAAGGAAACGAAGTGCCAATGGGAGGAGGAAAAGGAGATGTAGACCATTATGTTTTCTGGGCAAAGCCAGGAAGGATTTTGTTTGAAATTGGACAAGTTCCAGAAGAAATAGCGAGGGAAGCCTTTAAAAAGGCTTCAGATAAGCTGCCGGTAAAAACTAAGTTTGTTAAAAAAGAAGTATAAATTTTATGAAAGCGCAGGAATTGAGAAAAAAGAGCGACAAGGAATTGCATATGCTCTTGCATGAATTAAGAGCTAAGCTTTTAGATTTAAAGTTTGATTTGTCTGCAGGAAAAGTTAAAAATGTAAGGGAAATAAGAAAGGTTAAAAAAGATATAGCCAGGATCTTAACTGTCTTAAGAGAAAGACAGTTAAAAATTAATCAATAAATTATGCCTAAAAAGAGATTGGAGGGTATTGTAGTTTCAGACAAAATGCAAAAAACAATTGTAGTTAAAGTGGAAAGACTAAAAAAGCATCCTTTGTATAAGAAGTATTATAAGGTTCACAAGAAGTTTAAAGCCCACGACGAAAAAGAAATAGCTAAGTTAGGAGATAGAGTTATCATTGAAGAGTGCAGGCCAATTAGCAAAGAAAAAAGGTGGAGGTTAGTTAAAGTAATTAAAAAAGATGATTCAAGTTCAAACTAAATTAAAAGTTGCGGATAACACTGGAGCTAAAATCGTTCAATGCATAGGTTTGGTTGGAGGATCAAAAAGAAGGTATGCTGAAATTGGGGACATTATCGTAGCTGCAGTTAAAGAGGCTGAGCCAGGGAAAGAGGTAAAAGAACACGATATTGTAAGAGCTGTGATAGTAAGACAAAAGAAACCTTTTAGAAGAGAAGATGGTTCTTATATTAGATTTGATGAAAATGCGGTGGTGATTTTAGATAAGGAAAAAGAACCTAAAGGCAATAGAATCTTCGGTCCTATTCCAAGAGATTTAAAAGATAAAGGATTTACCAAGATAGTTAATTTAGCTCCAGCTGTAGTTTAAACTAAAAAGATTTATGAAAATAAAAAAAGGAGATACAGTTTTAGTAATTTCAGGAAAAGACAAGGGGAAAACTGGGAAAGTACTCAAAGCTTTTCCTCGAGAGTTTAGAGTTATTGTAGAAAATGTTAACTTAAGAAAAAAGCACATGAGGAGGAGAGGACCTCAACATCAAGGAGGGATTATTGAATTTCCTGCACCCGTCCATGTTTCCAATTTAAAACTAATTTGTCCAAAATGCAAAAATCCTACCAGAGTAGGGTATGCTTTTGAAGGAGAGGTGAAATTTAGAAGATGCAAAAGATGTAATGCAAAGTTTAAGTAAGTTTTAAATTAAATATGGATAACTTGCATACCACTTACAAAACTGAGATAGTTCAAAAGTTAAAAGAGGAGCTTAAATTGAAGAATGTAATGCAGGTTCCTAAGATAGAAAAGATAGTTGTGAATTGTGGATTTGGAAAGCTTTTAGCTCAGAATCCAGAAAAGAAAGAAAGAATTATTCAGGAGATTTTAAGAGATTTAGCTTTAATCACTGGTCAAAAGCCTAAGATTACGGTGGCTAAAAAATCCATTGCAGGATTTAAAGTAAAAAAAGGCAATCCAGTGGGAGCTAAAGTTACTTTAAGAGGAAAGAGGATGTTTGATTTTTTGGAGAGATTGATTAAAATAGCTTTACCAAGGACTAGAGATTTTAGAGGGATTCCGGAAAAATCTATAGATGAAAAAGGAAACTTGACCATTGGGATTAGAGATGCTTTAGTTTTTCCAGAAGTTCCAGCTGAAGATAGATTTTTTTCTTTTGGATTCGAGATCACTATAGTAGTTCAAGCAAAAGACAGAAATTCAGCTAAAGCTTTATATCAAAAGTTAGGCTTTCCCATAAGATTTGAAGAAAGTTAATTTTGAAGATGCCAACTAAAGCTAAGATTGTAAAATCAAAAAAGAAACCTAAATACTCAACGAGGATAGTTAGAAGATGTTTTCGTTGTGGAAGGGCCAGAGGATATATACGAGATTTTAATTTATGTAGGATTTGTTTTAGAGAGATGGCTAGAAAAGGCGAAATTCCAGGGATAAGAAAAGCTTCTTGGTAAATAAAAATAATTATGCTTACAGATCCTATAGCGGATATGTTAATTAGAATTAAAAATGCTCAAGCGGTAAAGAAGCCTTTTGTCAATATTCCTTATTCTAGGATGAAATACCACATTGCAAAGGTTTTAGAAGCTGAAGGATTTGTTGAAGAGGTAAAACATAAAGGTAAAGGGCCTAGAAAAGTAATTAGGATTAAACTTAAATATTTAGATAAAAAGCCTGTAATTCATGGAGCTAAGCGAATATCTAAGCCAGGAAGAAGAATTTACAAAGGTTATAGAGATTTAAGACCGGTAAAGGGAGGATTAGGGATAGCTATAATTTCCTCTTCTCAAGGGATAATTACTGACAAAGAGGCAAAGGAAAGAAAAGTGGGAGGGGAAGTTTTATTTGAAATATGGTAATTTTATTTAATTTTAATTTATGTCTAGGATAGGCAAAAAACCAATAGAAATACCTTCTGGAGTGGAGGTAAAGATCGAAGATCACAAAGTAGTAGTTAAAGGACCAAAAGGTGAGCTCTCTTTAAATTTGCGACCAGAAGTGAAGGTAGAAGTTGAAGATAATGTTTTGAAGGTGAAGCCTAATTTAGAAACCAAAAAGACTAAAGCTTTTTGGGGTTTAACCCGAACTTTAATTGCTAATATGATAGAAGGAGTTACTAAAGGATTTGAGAAAAAATTAGAAGTAGTAGGTGTAGGTTATAGAGCAGAGCTTAAAGAAGGAAAGCTAGTTTTAGAGGTAGGATTTAGCCATCCTGTAATTGTAGAACCTCCTGAAGGAATTTCCTTTCAGGTAGAAAAGAATGTGATTACTGTCTCTGGGATAGATAAGCAAGCAGTTGGAAATATTGCAGCTAAAATTAGAAAGATTAGAAAACCAGACCCTTATAAAGGAAAAGGAATAAGGTACTTGGGAGAAGAAGTTAAACTTAAACCTGGAAAGAAAGCAGTAGGGACTACTTAAATTTAAAAATATTATTATGGAGATAAAAGAAAAAATTAAAAGAAGGTATTTGAGACGTAAAAGGGTAAGAGCTAAGGTTTTTGGTACTTTAGAAAGGCCAAGGCTTTCAGTGTTTAGATCTAACCAACATATTTATGTTCAAGCTATAGACGATACTCAAGGGAGGACTTTAGCTTCTGCTTCAGATTTGGAGTTAAAAGATAAACCTAAAGAAAAGCCTGCTAAAGTGAAGGATGCTTTTGAAGTTGGAAAACTTATAGCTCAAAAGCTTTTAAAGCTTAACATTAAAAAAGCGGTTTTTGATCGAGGAGGATATAAATATCATGGACAGGTTAAAGCCTTAGCTGAAGGAGCAAGAAAAGGAGGTTTAGAATTTTAATATAAATATATTTAAGTATGACCAATCCAATAAGAAATCAAAATCAAGGAGAATTTGAACACTACCTTTTAGATTTGACTAGAGTAGAAAGAATGACTGGAGGAGGAAGAAGATTTAGGTTTAGAGCTGCAGTAATAGTTGGAAATAGAAAAGGAAAAGTTGGATTAGGAGTAGGTAAAAGTTTGGATGCTCAAAAAGCTATAGAAAAAGCTATAAGAAAGGCTAAAAAGAACTTAATAGAAGTTCCTATAGTGGAAGGGACTATTCCTTATGAAGTAGAAGCTAAAGTTGGTCCTTCAAGAATACTTTTGAAACCTCAAGCTAAAGGGAGAGGTTTAGTAGCTGGAGGAGTAGTTAGGGTGATAGCAAGGTTATCTGGTATTGAAGACTTGTCTTCTAAGGTGTTGGGAGAGACAAGGAATAAGATTAATAATGCTTTAGCAACTTTGAAAGCCTTATCTATTTTAAAAGAGTGGGCTGATACTTTAGAGAAAAGGAAAGTTCAATTTCAAGATAAAGAAAAAGAAGAAGCTGTATCAAAATAAATTTTATTTATTATGCAACTTCATCAAATACAAAGAGATCATCCCTTAAAAACAGAAAAAAGAATAGGTAGAGGAGGAAAGAGAGGGCATTATTCAGGCAGAGGAATTAAAGGGCAGAAAGCTAGGGCAGGAAGGAAATTGCCTTTACAGATTAAAGAGTGGCTTAAAAGATATCATAAGCTAAGAGGTTTTAAGTTTAATCCCTTACCTGAAAAAGAAAAAATAGCAGAAGTTAATTTGGAAACTTTAGAAGCTAAGTTTCAAGAAGGTGAAGTGGTTTCCCCTCAAAGTTTGTTAGAAAAGAAGATAATTAGGAAAGTTAAAGGAAAAGTCCCTAAAGTTAAGATTTTAGGAAGAGGAGGTCTCTCCAAAAAGTTAGTCTTTAAAAATTGTTTGTTTTCTCAGAAGGCGCTCTTGAAGGTTAAAGATTTAGGTTGTGAAATAAAATCTTAAAGATGAGTAAAAAACTAAAGGAAAAATTACCTCAAATGGAAATTAAAAAGGATTTTGCTTTTGGAATAAATGTAGAAGAGATGGCAGAGAGAGGAGTTCATTTGGGCCATTCTCTTTCTTCTTTACACCCTAAGATGCGCCCCTTTATCTATGGAATGAAAAATGGGATTTATGTTATTGATTTAGAGAAGACAGGTGAAAAGTTAGAGGAACTTTTGAGGAGGATGAAAGAGTTAAAAGATGAAGGAAAACAAATTTTGTTTGTAGGTACAAAGTATCAAATTAGGGATTTAGTTAAAGAGATAGCTGAAAGTTTAAATTTCCCTTATGTGATTTCTAGGTGGATTGGAGGAACCTTTACTAATTTTAGTGAGATTCGAAAGAGGGTAGATTATATGTTAGAATTAGAAAAAGGGTTAGCTTCAGGCAAATTTGATTCTTATACTAAATTAGAACGACAAAAGCTTAACCAAGAACTGGAAAAACTAAAAGAAAAGTTTGAAGGAATAAGAGAAATGAAAGAGCTTCCTTCTGCGGTATTTTTGACTAACTTAGATAAAGATATTACTGCAGCCATTGAAGCTAAGAAACTTTCAATCGAAGTTTTAGCTATAGCAGATACCAATGTAGACTGCACTTTAGCTGATTATTTTATTCCTGCTAATGATGATTCTATTTCTTCGGTAGAATATATCC
>WFWQ01000054.1 GCA_015491015.1 Patescibacteria group bacterium
AAAGATTTGAAAATAATCTCAAAAAGAGCTTTCTTTCTTAGAAAGATAAGTTCAAAAATATTTTTAAGTAAGAAAGCTAAACTCCTTATTTTTGAAGAGCTTTTAGAATATTTAACAGCCGAATTTAGCTGTGACATCAATCCTCTCAGGTCAAAGTTAACAAAACGACTAAAAGATAAAGAGGCTATCAAAACACTTAAAGGGGCAAAGTATTCTATGAATCTTTGAGCTTTAACAAAGGTGAGAAAGAAAAAGAAAGAAAATAAAAAGATGTAAAAAAGATCCAGTGATCTAAGATCCTTAAAACCCTTATGCATTATTCTTAACAACCAAAAAGAAATACTTGCTACTATTACAAAAAGAAGAATAATGTGCTTGAAAGGCAACTCATAAAACTGGTAGAAAAACTCTCCTCCAAAAGGTAAAGGTTCTCCTATCATTCTTAAATAAAGAGGAAGTAATGCTCCATAATAAATAAGATAAATATTCTGAGGAAAATCAGGTCTCGCTAAAAATCCGAGCAAAAAACCAATTAAGCTATAAAAAAGAAGCTTAAAATCAATCTTTCTTTCTCTAAAGTATTCTATAGCTATCCAAGAAAGCACCATACCAATTCCTAAAGGAGACTCTACAACTGAGAAAGAGTAAAAAAGAAGCAAAATAAAAACAATTAAATATCTTCTATTAGGAATTGCCCAAAGAAGCAAAACATAAATTATCATTGAAATGATAAAGGGTCTTACAAAAAGAAGCCTCCAGCCAAAAACAGGAGAAACGAAAAATAGGACTAAAGTCCAAAGCAAAGGAACCTTAACTTTAAATTTAGAAAGAACAAAAAAGAAAGAAAGCAAGAATAGAGAAGAAAAGAAAGCAGAAGCTATTTTGCCTGCTTTAATTAGATCTCCCTCAGTAAGCTTTATAAAAGGAATTAAGAATAAATGAAACCCAAACCACTGATCCGCTTTATATTTATCTAAAATATGCCATTTTAGCCATTGAAAATTTAAAACTGCTTCTTGAACGCCAAGTTTTTCAATTAAATAAGCATGCTTTAGATGATAATAAGAATCAACTCCAGGGAGATAAGGATATTGAAAATTTATATAAAGAAAAACTCCAAAGAAAAATAAGAAAACTCCAAGAGGATAGTAAACGTTCTGCTTTAAGTTATCCATAATTCTTTAAAAACCATTTAACAGTCAAATCTATACCCTCCTCTAAATTAACTTCAGGTCTCCAATCTAGCAAATTTTTAGCCTTAGTGTTATCTAAACAACTTCGTAACTGCTCTTTTTCAACTAAAGGCAGAAAGGAAATTTTAGGGACCAATTTTACTTTCTTTTTGATAATCTCTAAAACTTCTTTTATCTTAGTTTCTTTCCCTGAACTTATGTTAAAAACCTCATATTGATTTAAATTTAAAGTTTTAATACAAGCTTTAACTACATCCTTAACATAAATTAAATCTCGAGTTTGCTCCCCTCCATAAACTTCAAGAGGTTCTTTCTTGAAAATTTTAGAAATAAAAATTCCTATCACTCCAGTGTTGCTTTCGGGGTTAAAATAAGGACCGTAAATATTTGAAGGCCTTAAAATAATAATGTCAATTTTATCTTTAAAAGAATTTAATAACTTTTCTGCCTCTAACTTTGATTTGCCGTAAGGAGATTGAGGAGAAGGAGAAAAATCTTCTGGAGTAGGAATTGGAGCTCTGTCTCCATATAAAGCTCCACCTGTAGAAATAAAAATAAATTTTTTAGCTTCACTTGCTATGGAAGCCTTTAAAACATTTTCGGTACCCTCAACATTCACTTTAAAAGTAAATTCTGGATTTCTAAAAGAGTCTCTTACATTAACCTGAGCTGCAAGATGAAAAACTACTGCAGGCTTAAAATCCTTAAAGATTTCTAGTAGCTGGGTAGGATTCAAAATATCTTCTTTACAAAAGAAAGCTTTAGAAGGGACATTTTCCAATTTACCAGTGCTCAAATTATCTACAACTAACACTTTGCCACCTAAGCTTATTAATTCTTTAACTAAATTAGTTCCTACAAATCCGGCTCCTCCAGTAATTATTAATTTCCCTCCTTTAAGCATCATTAACTTTCTTTAATTAAAGTAAAAAGAAAAGAAGAAAAAATTATCTCTATCCCAATTATTACCAAATTAGAACCTAAAAGCATTAATCTTTCTTCAGACAAATCTTTAAATCCCCTTAAAGCCCATTCTAATACAATCTTTAAAACCATAGCTAAACCAATCAAAAAGAAGATTGCTCCAATAAGCAAACCTTTCTCTAAACTAAACCACTTCATAAATCTCTCCAGAGCTACATCCTTAACTAAAAGCCCTCTCTTTACCCCATAAACTTTGGCAATAGTACCTAAAATCATAATTTGGATCCCTAAAATAGTTGAAAAAGAAGATGCTATCATCAAGTGAATATCCCATGTCCTTCCAAAAGCCTCTACCGGACCAGTAGAAAGAATAACCTCTATAACTAAAGACAAAAAGAGCAAAAAAAGGCCAGGGAAAAAATAAAGCCAATAAGGAGCATAAAGAAGCATAAATTTTATGTGCCGCCATCCATCTCTCAATTTGGAGAGCTTAGAATTTCCCCTCCGAGGATGATAGACAATAGGAACTTCTGCAATTTTTAATTTTTCTCTTATGGCAGAAATGACCATTTCTGAAGCTAACTCCATTCCTTTGGTTCTTAACCTCATTTTAGCTAAAGCTTCTTTAGTGAAAGCTCGCATCCCGCAATGAATATCAGAAAGAGAAGTCTTAAACAATAACCTAAGCATAGAAGATAGAGCCCAGTTCCCTACTCTATTTAAAACAGGCATTGAACCTGGCAAAAGCTTTCCTTTAAATCTCGAGCCAATTACCAAATCATAACCTTGATCCAATTTCTCTAAGAACTTAGGAGTTTCTAAAAAATCGTAAGTTGCATCTGCATCCCCCATCACTATCCATTCACCCGTAGTCTCTTTAAATCCTCTAAGATAGGCAGAGCCGTAACCTTTTTCTTCTTCTCTAACTACTTTAGCCCCTTTCTCTAAGGCTATCTGAGCAGTTTTATCTTCAGAACCATTATCTACTACTATCACTTCTGCATCCAAGTTTAAATCCTTTATCACTTTATTTATCTTATCTAAACACAAACCAATACCTTTTTCTTCGTTCAAAGCAGGTAAAACAAAGGAAACTTTAGGATATTTAGGCATAAAGCTCAAGTTAATGACAAATAGCACTTGAAATTACATCCCCTTCTTTGGTTTTTAAAATCCTCACTCCCTTAGAGTTTCGAGATAAAGAAGGTATTCCTTTCAAATCTACTCTTATTACCCTACCTTTAGAAGTTATTGCAAAAATGCTTTCAAATTCTGGAGTAATAACTTTAGCAAAAACTATTCCGCCGGTTTTAGAGTCTAACCTTGCACTCTTTATTCCAGATCCTCCTTTATTTTGCACCCTAAATTCAGATAGCTTGGTTTTTTTAGCAAAACCTTTTTCAGTAAGGGTTAAAAGATAAGCTTGGGTTAAATCTTCTTTAGAAATCCTTTCTAAAGAAATAACTTCATCATCTTTTGCTAACTTTAAAAGTTTAACTCCAGAAGCTACTCTTCCCATTATCCTCACTTGTTCTTCAGGAAAGATTATAGTTTGTCCTTTTTTAGTGGTTAAGACTACCAAATCTTTTCCTGTAGTTAATTCAGCTTCAGTCAAGGAATCTTGAGATTTCATCTTCAAAGCTAAAATTCCAGAACTCCTAATGTTGCTAAACTCTTCAAGCTTAGTTCTTTTGCCAATTCCCTTTTTGGTTACCATAAAGATAAACTTGAAGGGAGAATCTTTAGAAATCACTAAAAGGCTTAAAATCTTCTCTTGAGGCAAAACATTAATAAAGTTAGCTAAAGGCTTACCTTTAGAACTCCTTCCTTCTTCTGGAATTTCAAAAACTTTAAGCTTAAAAGCTTGAGCTCTATCTGTGAAAAACAAAAGCTCATCTAAAGTCTTAGCTAAAACAAAGTGAGAGATAGAATCTTCTTCTTTAATTTCTATACCTGAAATCCCCTTCCCTCCCCTCTTTTGAAGTTTAAAAGCTTTAGGACTAACTCTTTTGATAAAACCTTTATCAGTAAGGATAATTATAGTTTCTTCTTGAACCACTAAATCTTCATCTTGAAGTTCGCGGGGTTTTCCTTTCACAACTTTAGTTCTTCTTTCATCTCCAAACTTTTCTTTAAGAACCAAAAGTTCTTCTTTAATCTTGGAATCTATCTTTTTAGGACTTTTTAGCAAACTTTCTAGCTCTTTAATTAACTTTCTCTTTTCGTTTAGCTCCTTTTCTACAGCTTCAATTTCCATCCTGGCTAACTGCTGAAGCCTTATTTCTAATACAGCTAAAGCTTGCTTTTCAGTCAATCCAAAAGCCTTTTGCAAGTTAACTTTAGCTTTTTCTCTATTTTCAGATCTTCTAATTATCCTTATAGCTTTATCTATATCTCTCAAACACTTTAAAATTCCTTCCAAAATGTGAGCTCTTTCTTTAGCTTTAGCTAACTCATACTTGGATCTCCTCACTACCACTTCCCTTCGGTGCTCTATAAACTGAACCAAAATATCTTTTAAACCTAAAACCTCAGGTTTAATCCCCTTAACTAAAGCTAACATATTGAAATTAAAGCTCTTTTGAAGATCGGTAAACTTATAAAGAGCATTTAATATTTTTTGAGGATGAGCTGACTTTGAAAGCTCAATTACAATTCTCATCCCTTGTCTATCTGATTCATCTCTAATATCTTTAATATTTTCTATCTTCTTTTGTTCTACTAATCTTGCAAACTGTTTCAAAAGCTCTGATTTTTGAACCTGATAAGGGATTTCGGTAATCACAATGGCAAACCTTCCGGGTTTAATCTCTTCAATGTTAGCTACTCCTCTAACTGTTATCTTTCCTCTTCCTTGAGCATAAGTTTTAACTAAATCTTCATCTGCAAAAACAATTCCACCTGTAGGAAAATCTGGGCCTTGAATGAACTTGAGCAAATCTTTAGTTTCAGCTTGAGGATTATCAATCAAATAGCAAATAGCTAGTACTAACTCAGAAAGATTATGAGGAGGAATACTGGTTGCCATACCAACTGCAATCCCAATTGATCCTTGCATCAAAAGGTTAGGCAAAGGAGAAGGCAAAACCACAGGTTCTTTTCTGGTTCCATCGTAGTTAGGTCTAAAATCTACAGTATCTTTCTCTATATCCCTTAAAAGCTCCTCACCTACAGGAGAAAGTTTAGCCTCAGTATAGCGCATTGAAGCTGGAGGATCTCCATCTATAGAGCCAAAGTTCCCTTGGCCTTGAACTAAAGGGTATCTCATTACAAAATCTTGAGCCATTCTAACTAAAGCTTCGTAAACTGGGGCATCTCCGTGAGGATGGTATCTTCCTAAAGTAGAACCTACTACCGTAGCTGACTTTCTAAATTTAGCGGTAGAAAAAAGTCTATCTTCGTACATTGCATAGAGAATTCTCCTTTGAACAGGTTTCAATCCATCTCTCACATCAGGAAGAGCACGAGAAACTATAACTGACATTGCATAATCTATATAGCTTTCTTTCATCTCTTGAGTGATCTCTCGAGGTTCAATGTTAGTTTTATCTTTATCTGGTACCATTTTGATTAGAGTTAACTTGAGTTTCTAAATCTTTGAGGTTTTGTTCTAAGTTTTTAAAAACCTTTTGAAGATTTGAACTTTCAAAAGGCTCTCTTAAGAAATATTCCTTTCTCCTTTCAATAAAATCAAAATTAAAAAGACTCTCTTTTAAAGTTTTAACCTTAAAGCTTTTAGATTGCAAATCAGGTATAACTTTTAGTTTAAAATAACCAAAAACTAGTAAAGCTACAATGGAAACTAAAAAGTACAAAATTAGCTTTCTTTGCCAAACTGGGAGGTTTTCAACAAAGCTTTTGTGTTTCAAGGTTTAAGCAAAATAACTTGGGTTTCTTTATCTTCAGCCAAATCTTCCTTTTTGATTTTAAGTTTATCTAAAACTGGAGGCTTTTCTTGCCCCATAGCTTTCAAAAAGTTATCTACTGGTGAAAGCTCTTTAATTTTAAGATTCTCAATCTGATAATGCATAGGAATTACAATTTTAGGCTCTATCTGATTTACAATCTCTCTGGCTAAAGGCCCATCTATGGTATAGTAACCGCCTACAGGAATCAAAAGCACATCTACAACCCCTATTTGTTCCAACTGGGAATCTTGAAGCTTCCTCTGACCTAAGTCTGAAAGATGGCACACTTTAATCCCCTCAGAGACTATTTTAAAGGCCACCACCTCTCCCCTTTCTTTGCCCTCTTTATCATCATGAAAAGCTTTAATCCCCTGGATGAAAACATCTTCAATTTCATATTCTCCAGGTTCTTCAATCAAATAAGGATTCCCCACAACAGCTGCTTTGTTATTGTGGTCAAAATGCTGGTGCGAAACAAGCAAAATATCAGCTTCTAACTTTGGCAATCTTAAACCTATATCTGGCGAAAAAGGGTCAATTACAACTCTGACCTCTTTTTGATTGGCTTTAGTTTTAACCAAAAAACAGGCTTGCCCTAGCCATTTAATCTCCATGTTTTGTGTTTTTTAATTTTAGATATTCTTCTAATTAAAAATCAAGCTAAATTCTTATTGGCTTCTCTTGATTTTAATATTTAAAGTTTGATATTATTTTAGAGTTTACTATGAAAAAGCTTTTACCTTTGTACAATAAGGTAGCGCCAGTTAGAGAGGGAGAAATTGTGAAAGGAAAAGTTTTAGGTAAAGAAAAGATGGCTTTGTTTGTAGATTTAGGACCACGAGGCGTGGGAGTAATTAGAGGAGAAGAGTTTTTGCTTTCTAAAAACCAAATTAAAGATTTAAATCCTGGAGACGAAGTTGAAGCTAAAGTTATTTATATTGACCAAGAGGATGGATACATAGGATTATCTTTAAGACAAATTAGAGAAGAAGAAATTTGGGAATTTTTGCAAAAAGCTAAGGAGGAAAAAAGGCCTATTGAAGTTAAAATTTTATCTGCTAACCGAGGAGGGCTTTTAACTAAGATTGAAGGCATTCAAGCTTTTATTCCAGCTTCTCAACTTTCTTCAGATCACTATCCTAAAGTAGAAGGAGGCAATCCAGAAAGGGTTTTAGAAGAACTCCAAAAGTTTGTAGGCCAAACTTTAAAAGTTTGCGTTTTAACTTTAGACCCTAAAAACAACCAAATCATCCTTTCTGAAAAAGTTAGAGAGTTAGAAGAAAAGAAAGATATCATAGCCTCGCTTAAAGAAGGTGATATCGTAGAAGGAGAAATCACAGCTGTATGTGATTTTGGAGCTTTTATTAAGTTTGCCCCTCCACACAAAACCTTAGAAGAAGCTAAAAAAGCAAACTCGATTTTGGAAGGTTTAATCCATATCTCTGAGCTCTCTGAAGAAAAGATAGAAAACCCCAACCAAGTAGTCAAAGCTGGAGAGAAGAGAAAAGCTAAGATTGTGCAAGTTAAAGGAAACAGAGTCTTCCTTTCGCTTAAAAACCTAAGGTAAAGTATGAAAGAGTTATTGGGGCATCTTGTAACTGTAATTTTGATATTTTTTGTATTTATAAGCTTTATAGCACTTTCCTCTCAAAATCTGCCTGAAAAAAAAGAGGTTTCTCCTTTAGAGTTAATCCAAATGATTAAAGAAGGAAAGGTAGAAGAGCTCTTAGTTAAACCAGATACCATTGAAGCTAAAAGCAAAAATCAAATCTTTTGGACTAAAAAAGATCTCACTCAACCTGGTTTAGAGTTTTTATTTCAATTAGGTCTTGAAAAAGAAGACCTCCAAAAAGTAAAGCTTAAGTTTAAACCTCCCTCAGGAATTTCTGGTGTTTTGTTGTCTTTATTATTCCCTCTTCTCACTTTTCTCCTTTTAGGCCTTTTATTTTTAAGTTTTATGAAGAGAGCCCAAGGTTCTGCAATGAAAGCTTTTGATTTCACTCAAGCTAAAGCTAGAATATTTGGCAAAGGAGGTTTGTCTTTAAAAGAAAAAGTAACTTTTAAAGATGTAGCTGGGTTAGAAGAAGCTAAAGAAGAGTTAAAGGAAGTTGTAGATTTTCTAAAAAACACCAAAAAGTATCTTAGGATGGGAGCCAGAATACCTCGAGGAATCTTGTTATCTGGACCTCCTGGAACAGGCAAAACTTTGTTAGCTAAAGCTGTAGCAGGTGAAGCTAATGTACCTTTCTTTTCAATTTCAGGATCTGAATTTGTAGAACTTTTTGTGGGAGTTGGAGCTGCAAGGGTAAGAAGCCTTTTTGCTCAAGCTAAAAGATTTGCTCCCTCTATTATCTTCATCGATGAGTTAGATGCTATTGGTAGAAGAAGAGGGGTAGGCTTAACTGGAGTGCACGAAGAAAGAGAGCAAGCTTTAAACCAAATCTTGGTAGAAATGGACGGATTTGAAAGAGATGAAAGAGTTATTGTTTTAGCTGCAACTAATAGGCCTGATGTCTTGGATCCAGCTTTGTTGAGGCCAGGAAGATTTGATCGAAGGATAAATATAGATCTTCCAGATTTAAAAGAAAGAGAAGCAATCTTAAAGATCCATTCCCGAGGGAAGCCTTTAGCTGAAGACGTAAATTTGAGAGAAATTGCAGAAAGAACTCCAGGCTTTTCTGGAGCAGATTTAGCTAATTTAATGAATGAAGCTGCAATCTTAGCAGCGAGAAGAAATAAAGAGAAGATTACTCAAGCAGAACTTTTTGAAGCCATCGAAAAAGTTTTGCTAGGTCCTGAAAGGAAAAGCTTCGCTCTTTCTGAAAAAGAAAAGAAAATTGCAGCTTACCATGAAGCAGGTCATGCTATTGTAGCTGAAATGCTTCCTGGAGGGGAACCTGTAAGAAAAGTTTCAATTGTATCTCGTGGATTTGCTGCAGGATACACTTTAAGAACTCCAAGCGAAGAAAGAAAGTTTAAAACTAAAAAAGAGTTCATTGAAGAAATTGCAATATTGTTAGGAGGATACTGCGCAGAAGAGTTAGTGTTTAAAGATGTAACTACGGGAGCTTCAAGCGATCTTCAAAAAGCTTCTTTCTTAGCCAGAAAGTTAGTTAAAGAGTACGGAATGTCAAAGTTAGGGCCTATATCTTTTTCTGAACCTTCTAACTTAACTCCTTGGGAAAAGGAGTATTCAGAAGAGGTAGCCTTTTTGATTGACAAAGAAGTAGCTAACATTATCAAGCAAGCTAAACAAAAAGCTACTAAAGTGCTTAAAGAAAATAAAAAACTTTTAGATGAGTTAGCTAAAATTTTAATCGACAAAGAGGTGATAGAGGAAAAAGAACTTAAAGAAATTATCAAGAAGTTTAAAAAGTCTTGAGTTTACCTGGAAGTTAGAGTATTTTAAAAATGGGAGCGCCCGTAGCTCAGCGGTTAGAGCACCACTCTTATAAAGTGGGGGTCGGAGGTTCGAATCCTCCCGGGCGCACTTTAAGTTGGGCGGGTAGCTCAGTTGGTTAGAGCGTCCCGGTGACATCGGGAAGGTCAGAGGTTCGAATCCTCTCCCGCCCACTAAAATGGAGGTGAGAAATGGAAAGTGAGATAAAAAGTGAGGATAATTAAAGAAAGCCAAAATTTTATAATTGTAGAAAAACCAGCCAATCTGCCAACTACTAAAGAAGGAGACAATCAAGAATCTTTAGAAGAGAAAATAAAAGAAATTTTCTCATATTTAGCCAATCTGCCTCGAGCAGGAATCTGTCATAGATTAGATAAAGATACTTCAGGGTTAATTTTAATTGCTAAAAACCAAAAAGCTTTAAAGCACTTTCAAAATCAATTTAAAAAGCGCCAAAT
>WFWQ01000055.1 GCA_015491015.1 Patescibacteria group bacterium
GGTTTGCTGGGAGTGATAAAAAACATATTTAAAGATTTAAAAGAAAGAATTTTAGAAGTATTTTCTAAGGTTCAAGAAGCTTTCCAAGCTATAGAAGAAATTTTAGCAAAAGTTAAACAGATATACACTGAGTTTTCTTCTCTTTTGCAAGATATTTCTTTTAAAGTTAATGCAATTTACCAAGTGGTAGTGCAAAACCAAAATCCTTACTTAGCTAAAAAGCAAGCTTTAGAAGAAGTTGTAGGTAAAGATTATGCTTCTTCTCAAGATCAGGATTTTGGAACCGCTATAGTTTTTGCTGGAGATAAAGAAGTTAAAGTTCCCTCAGAAAAAGTTAAACCAGAAAGTAAGATATTTATCTCTTTTCAAGAAAATCCAAACCAGTTTTGGTGGGTTAAGGAAAAGGTAGCAGGAAAATATTTTGTGTTAGCTTTTGATAAGGAGGTGGACAAAGATTACAAGTTTGATTGGTGGGTGTTTAATTTACCTACCTCTGCAAGTTCTGAATCAAAAGCTGAAAATGTTCCTTCTCAACAGTCTCAAGAAGAAATTTCTCAAGATCAAGAAGCTTTATCTTCTTCAGGGAATGAAAGTCAATCTTCAAAAGAGGAATCTGAACAACCAAGCTTGGCTGAAGAATTACTAAAAGAAGCAGAAGAATTGGATACTTCACCTCCAGAGACAAGCTCTCAAGAAGGATTGACTTCAGAAAGCCAAGTTCCTCAAGAAGAAAAGGTTCAAGAAGAGTCTCCTTCTTCGGTTGATGAAGAAAAATCAGAGATTCCTTTGGATTCTAAAGAAGAATCTAACTCCTCTATAGAAAGCCAGCAAGAAAACCAAGAATCTTCTCAGCCTTTAGAGGAAAATCTTCAAGAACAAAATATAGGGCAAGAGGAGGTTAAAAGTGGAGACCAAAAAGTCCCTCTTGATTCTCAAGTTCAAGGAAGTCAAGAAGACTTAGAAAGTCCTCCTCCAGAGAATTCTCCCATTGAAAACATAGAAGAGTTAAAGTTTTAACCTTTTGGGGATATTGACATATCTTCTTTTAAGCTTTATGATTTTAAGGTGTAATTTTATCAAAAATGTTAGGTCCAAACTTTACTAATAAAGCTCAAGAAGCAGTATTGAGAGCCCAAACTATTGCCCAAGAAAGAGGGCACTCTCAAGTGGATACTTTGCATTTGCTTTTAAGCTTGCTTTCTCAAGATGACAGCATAATTTATGTGATTTTGCACAAGTTAGGAGTAGATCCTGAAGAGCTAAAGTTTAAAGCCAGAGAAAGAGTAGCTAAACTTCCTGCTATCTCAACTCCAAGAATTTACGGCCAGTTTTACTTAACTCAGGATTTAGCTCAAGTTTTAGAAAGGGCAAAAGAGGAAGCTTTAAAAATGGAAGACGAATATGTTAGCGTGGAACATCTCTTTTTAGCTCTTTTAGATACAGAAAGCAGAGCTAAAGAGCTTTTAACTTCTTTTCCCATCAAAGGATCTTTTGCTTTAGAAGGTGAAAACCTAAATTACGAAGCTGTGTTGAGAGTTTTATCTGAAATTAGGGGAGGGGAAAGAGTTACAGATCCTGAACCTGAATCTAAGTATCAAGTGATTGAAAAGTATTCAGTTAACTTAACTGAGTTAGCCAGGAGAGGAAAGTTAGATCCAGTGATAGGAAGAGAAGATGAGATAAGAAGGGTGATGCAAGTTTTATCTCGCAGAACTAAAAATAATCCAGTTTTAATTGGAGAAACTGGAGTAGGGAAGACCGCAATTGTAGAAGGTTTAGCTCAAAGAATAGTTAAGGGAGATGTTCCAGAGAGCTTAAAAGGCAAAGAGATTGTAGCTTTAGATTTAGCTTCACTAATAGCAGGTACCAAATATAGAGGAGAATTTGAAAGCAGGATTAAAGCCTTCTTAAGGGAAATCCAAAGAGCTAAAGGCAAGTATATCTTGTTTATTGATGAGCTTCATACTATCGTTGGAGCTGGAGCTGCAGAAGGAGCTATTGATGCCTCTAATATCTTAAAACCTCCTTTAGCTCGAGGAGATTTAAGAGCTATTGGAGCTACAACTTTAAAAGAGTATCAAAGATACATTGAAAGAGATCCTGCTTTAGAAAGAAGATTTCAGCCTATCTTAGTTCAACCTCCTTCTTCAGAAGATACTTTAGCAATCTTAAGAGGCATTAAAGAAAAGTATGAACTTCACCATGGAGTTAAGATTTCAGATGAAGCTTTGGTTTCTGCGGTGAAGCTTTCAGATAGGTATATTACAGATAGATTCCAACCTGATAAAGCTATTGATTTGATTGATGAAGCTGCTTCAGCTCTAAGGTTGGAGATTGAGTCTGAGCCTTATGAGTTAGAAAAGTTAGAGAAGGAAGAACAAAGACTTAAGATTGCAATTGAAGCTTTGAAGAAAGAAAAAGGGCAAAGAAAAAGAATTAAAGAGCTTCAAAAAAAGTTAGCTAATGTTCAAGAAGAGTTGAGAGCTCTTTCTTCAAGGTGGAAAGAAGAAAAATCTTTGATTGGGAAGATCAAAGAAACTAAGAAAAAGTTAGAAGAACAAAGGTATTTAGCAGAAAAAGCTGCAGAAAGAGCGGACTTACAAAAGGTAGCTGAAATAAAGTATGGGGTTATTCCTCAGTTAGAAAGAGAGCTTAAAGCTTTAGAAAAGAAGCTTCAAGCTTTTCAAAAAGGTAATCCAATGTTAAAAGAAGAAGTAACTTCAGAAGATATAGCTAAAGTAGTAGCCAGATGGACAGGGATTCCAGTAACTAAGCTTTTAGAATCTGAAGCTGAAAAGTTAAAGAATATTGAAAAAGCTTTAGCTAAAAGAGTAGTTGGCCAAGATCACGCTATTTCAGCTATAGCTCACGCTATCCGGAGATCTCGAGCTGGGATCGGAGAAGAAAAGAGACCTGCTGGATCTTTCTTATTCTTAGGGCCTACTGGAGTAGGTAAGACCGAAACCGCTAAAGCTTTAGCAGAATTTCTGTTTAATGATGAATCTGCTCTAATCCAGATAGATATGTCAGAATATATGGAAAGGCACTCTATTTCAAAGTTTATAGGTTCTCCTCCAGGATATGTTGGTTATGAAGAGGGAGGACAGCTTACCGAAAAAATTAGAAGAAGGCCTTACAGCGTAATCTTGTTTGATGAGATTGAAAAGGCTCACCCTGAAGTTTTCAACTTGCTTTTGCAAGTTTTGGAAGAAGGAAAGTTAACCGATGCTAAAGGAAGAGTTACTTCTTTTAGAAATGCTATCTTGATAATGACTTCTAACATTGGCTCAGAGTATATCTCTCAAATGGGAGCTTTAGGCTTTGTTCCTGAATCTGCAAAAGAAAAAGAAAGCTTAAAAGCTAAGGTTATAGAAGCTTTGAAAGAAAGGTTTAGACCAGAGTTCTTGAATAGAATTGATGAGATTATAATTTTCAATCACTTGACTTTAGAAGATATTAAAAAGATTGTAGATTTAGAGTTAGAAAAGGTAGAAAAAAGACTGGAGGATAAAGAGATAGCTTTGCAAGTCTCAGAGGAAGCTAAAGCTTATTTAGCTGAAATTGGGTATTCCCAAGAGTTAGGAGCTAGGCCTTTAAAGAGGGTAATCCAAAAGAAGATTTTGGATCCTTTAGCTTTCTATTTGGTGATAGGTGAAATTTCTCCAGGATCTAAAGTTAAGATAGATCTCAAACAAGGAAAGCTTACCTTTAAAGCAGGAAGAAAGGTTTTGCAAGTAGAGAGAGAAGAGC
>WFWQ01000056.1 GCA_015491015.1 Patescibacteria group bacterium
GATGTGTATAAGAGACAGAAACTATACTTCCTGGAAAAATTCTAAACCTTTTATATTTATTGGTACCCAAAAGTTCAATAGTTGCTTTTTCTAACTTGTTTGCTTCTAGTATCTTAGATTTATATTTAGCAGTTAATTCTTTGATTTCTCTCATATCCACTTTAGCCAAATCATATCCCCAAATATATCCTTCAGGACTACAAAAAGAAGTAATTTTTACAAGATTAACCTGACCGAAATAAGTAGTTTCAATTTCTGCAGAATCAAAAGAAAGGATCTCATTTAATAGACCATTCCCCTTTTTGTCTAAAGGATCAGTCTCACTAATGGATATAAAAGGAGAAGAAATAAATTTCCCTTCTCCTTTCCATCCTTCACAGAAGTTTTCGTATTTACTTAAAATCTCCTTCATCGTTGTTAAAATATTATAGCAAAAAGGGGGCAAGTTATCACCCCCTATTTTGGAATTTTGGAAAATATCTTAGCTAAAAGCTTTGCTTTATCCTGCGTAAGCCTTTGGCACAGCTTTAACAAAGGAATAGAATTGGGATGGTACATAAAAATTAAATTTAACCTCTCTATCCTATGCAAGATCTCAAAACCAAACAGCTTAGATAATGATGCTACTTTGGATTGAGGAGAAGTCCAGAATATAACCTCTTTAATTCCTTTTATATATCCTAAATAAAGTAAAGGCCTGATGAGAAATCTGATTGGATCCAATCCACCTCGCCATTCTCTTTTAATAGCTATTTCATCCAAAAATAGAAAAGCAGGAGGAACTAAATCAACTACCGGAGAAATTGTCCTCTCTACTGTTTCAGGATCGTCAAAATACCTCGCTTTCACTGTTCTTTCTAAAAGTTCCTCTCTGTTTATTATGCTTCCCCAACAAAATCCTGTCACTTGATGACAATTAGGATCTATCCATAGAACTAACCTGCCTCCATTTTTAATTTCTCTTCTTAGCTTTTCTTTAACTTTATCTTTATCATGCTTTTCATTCCAAGGAGGTTCGCTAAAGATTTCGCAATAAGCTCTTGCTAAAGAATCTAAAACTTTACCTTCTAGTTGAGAGATATCTTCTACTATCAGGAACTCTTTAGGAGTAGGAATACTTTCTTTCCCTTCCTCTTGCACTTTCCATATTGAAGTAAGCAAGTTCATAAGAGTTTTAATAATTATCATCAGTCAGCCTCCTTTCTTGTTAAAGTACTAAACTGAATATAATAATTTCTTTTTTGAAATTCAAGCAAGAGTGGAATTTATTTTGTACATAGAGTGAGAGCATGAATCTTTGTAGGTTCCAAAAATATTTTTATTTTTTGAGGAGTGAAGCCTCCTTTGATTAATATTTCTTGGAATTCTTTTAAGTTTCTATAAATCATTGGCCAGTTTACTACTAAAGCAACAATCCAAGCTTCTTTGTTTTTAAGGATTTGGCTAGTTATGAGTTTTCCTCCTGGAGAAAGAGAGTTGTAAATTTTTCTAATAAGGTTGACAGCTTTTTCTTGAGGTCGGTATTCTAAAAAACCTACCATCTCTATTAAATTAGGTTTAATTTCTTTAGCAATCTTTTCTAAATTTGTAGTTGAGTCTTGAATGGTAGTTATTTTATCTTCTATTCCCAGCTCTTTAGCTACCTTTTTAGCTTGCTTTAAAGCACTTTTATCTAAATCCAAAAGAAAAGCTTTAATATCTTTTTCTTTTAATTTAGAAACTACTTCTAATACAGCTGGAGCAGAGCCAGAAGCTATAGAAAGCAAGTTTACAGGTTGATTAAGAGTTTCTATAGCTTCTCTTAATAACTTTTTAGTCAGCTTTAATCTGTTTTGGGTAGCTTTTACTGTTGAAAGGTTGCTCCAAAACTCTGCAATTTTATCTTTTTTCTCTTTTTTAATTTGATCAAAATTGTAAACTATATTTAGAGCTTTCCAACTAAAAACATTTTCTTTAACTTCTCTGCATAGAGGGCTAAATCCATCAAACCAAATAGTGTTAATTTTAACTTTATCTTTAAAGATTAACTTTTTAATCCCTACCCACAAAGCCAAAAGAGCCATTATTGGCAAATAAAAATTACCTCCTTGCTTGTATTCTTCTCCTTTTTCTACCCAAACCTTAACCATTGCAGATAAATTTTAACTTACCATAAAGAAAATTTTCATTTTAATATCTTCCAATCGGTGTGCGAAAAGCCTTATTTATATTAAGAAAATCTTGAATTTGAAATTATTCCTTAAATAGAAAATATAAAGTTATTTTATTTTCAAAACTAGCTTTTGGAAAGTAGTTAAGACTTTTTGGGCTTGTTTTGGGCCTATATTTTGATCTGGATTGTGAATGATTTGAGAAATAATTTCTTGAGCTTTTAAGAATTCTTCAAGCTCTTCTTCTTTTATTTTTCCTGTTTTTTGTAAGTTTTCTATTTTTTCTTTTAGATTTTTCCCTTCAATTCCTCTTTGGGTTAAAATTTCTTCCAACAAATCCTCAGCTTCTAAAACTGCTAATTTCCTTTCTTCTCCTATCTTGCTTTTTGCTTTTTCTAAAAGCTCTGTCCATTCTCTTTCTTCTCTTTTTTTAGCTTTTCTTTTGAAGGGTAAATATTCAGTTATCTCAATTCCATACTTTTCTTTAAACCAACTCGTCTTAAAGATTAAAATTATTATTCCTAAAAAAAGAATAAAATCTAAAATTAAAAAGACTAGTTGTAAAGTAGTAAATATTGGCGATTCCCTTAAACTTGAAAATATTTCTCCAAGATTAATTTGTTTGAAGCTTTGACTCATAAATTTCGGCAAACTTTAAAAGATTAAAATCCTCAAAAAGGTTAGCTATTATCTGCACTCCGACAGGGAGATTTTCCACTTTTCCAGCTGGGATAGAAATTGCAGGCAGATAAGCTA
>WFWQ01000057.1 GCA_015491015.1 Patescibacteria group bacterium
GGGGAGATCCTTCTCAAATTGTAAAAGAAGAGAGCTTGACTTTAATGAAAGAAGAAGAGTTAGACCACATTATCCAAAAGGTAATTCAAGAAAATCCTCAAGCTATAAAAGATTATTCTCAAGGGAGAAAGGAAGCTTTGCAATACTTAATAGGGCAAGTGATGAGATACACTAAAGGGAAAGCTGACCCTCAATCAGCTAAAAGCAAACTTTTAGCTTATTTGGAAAAATAATAATTTAAAATTTCTAAAGCTACAGGTAAAGTTGCAGGACGAATACCTTCCACTTCTTCAATTTGAAGGGTGATTACAATTTCGGGATTTTCAAAAGGAGCAAACAAAGTTACCCAATGGTGATAAACTCCTTCTTTTGAGGTCTCAGCAGTTCCAGTTTTAGCTCCAACTTTAACTGGAGCTCTAGAAAGCATTTTAGAGGAACCGATCTGAGTAGAAAGAAACATTCCCTCTTTAACTACTTTAAAGTATTCTGTGGGAAGGTCTATCTTTCTTTTTATTTTAGGTTTGATTACTTTTAAAACCTTTTTAGTTTCAGGATCTAAGATAGCTTTAACTAAGCGAGGGACAAAAAGTTTTCCTTCTGTAGCTATAGCTAAAGTGGAAACTGCTAACTCAATGGGAGTGATTTTTAAGTATCCTTGTCCTATAGATAAATGATAAGTGTTTCCTTGATACCACTTTTCTTTTAAAGTTTTTTCTTTCCATTCTGGCGAAGGGACAAAACCTTTCTTTTCTCCCGGCAAATCTATGCCAGTCTTTTCTTCCCAGCCAAAGAGATCTAAGTATTCTTTAATCTTGTAAGGGCCTAGTCCTTTTTGGTTTTTATACCCTCCTCCTATAGTGTAAAAGTAAATATTTGAAGAAACAGCTAAAGCTTTTCTCATATCTACTAAGCCGTGAGGTTTCCAATCGTAAAAGCGGTATTTAACTTTAGGATTTACTTCACTTTCAATTTCAATATAGCCTAAACTTGTATCTATTAGCTTTTGCGGGGAGATTATTCTTTCTTTTAATCCTGCTAAGGCTATAATTGGCTTTAAGGTAGATCCTGGAGGGTATAAAGCAGAAATTGCTCGATTCAAGAGAGGATAATCTTGCCTGGCAAAAAGCTCTTTTATTTTTTGAGGATCTCTTTTTACAGTAAATAGATTAAGATCAAACGAAGGAATAGATACTAATGCTAATACTTCTCCTGTTTTTGCATCTAAGATAATTCCAGTAGCTCCTTTAGCTTTTACCTCTCTTACCTTTTTTTCTAACTGTTGGTAAAGCTTCTTCTGAAGAGGTAGATCAATAGTTAAAAGCAAACTTTTTCCTGGCTGAGGCTTTTTTATCACTTTGCTTTCTATCTCTCTTTTAAAAGCATCGAGCTTTAAAACTTTAACTCCTGCTTTTCCTCTTAGAATCTGATCTTTGCTTTTTTCTATCCCTGTTTTACCTATGAACTCTGAGGGATCTTGGTTTGGGAGTTTCTTTAGCTCCTCAGAATTTACCTTGCCAATATATCCTAAAATTGGAGCCAAAACTTTAGGATAAAGATATAGCCTGGAGTAGTTTTCTTGAAGGTAAAAGCCTTTTAAGTTATCAATCTTAGCTTTTAGTTTTAGTAACACAAGGGAATCTAAATTTTCCTTGATTAAAACTTTGTTTCCCAAGCTTTGGGCAATCTTCGTTTTTAAATTCTTAAAATCTTCTCCTAAGATTTCAGCTATTTCTTTAACTACCTTTTCTCTTTCTTGAAAAGACGCAGGTAGCTCTTTTTTGTTGAGCATAAGATCGAAAGTGAGCACATTTTCTACCAGTTGGGTGTAGTTTCTGTCATAAATTATCCCTCTTAAAGGTTTCTCATAAATCACCTTTTCTAAGTTCCTTTGAGCTAAAGCAGCATACTTTGAGTTAGATAAAATTTGAAGATAAAAAGCTTTAGCTAAAAATATCAAGATTAAACCTACAATTCCAACTTGGATTACGGTAAGGTAAGCTTTGAAAGGTAAAGGAAGTTCTAATTTTAGCTCTTTAGGTTGTTTTCGAATTAAAAACTTATCTAAGATTACTTCTTCAGGCAAGAGATAGTGGTTTGAAGCAAATTTCTTCCTCATTTATTGGAATAATAATATAT
>WFWQ01000058.1 GCA_015491015.1 Patescibacteria group bacterium
ATCCTCTAGAGTATCCTAATTGCGGAAGCTTTTTTAAAAATGTTCCGGTAGAAGATTTCCAGCCTGAAATTTTAAAGCTTTTCGAAGATAAAATTAAAACCGACCCTTTTCCAGTAGTTCCTACTGCAGTTTTGATAGATAAAGCAGGGCTCAAAGGTTATAAGATTGGGGGAGCTATGGTTTCTGAAAAACATCCTGCTTTTTTGATTAATTACCATCAAGCTAAAGCTAAAGATATTTTGACTTTAAGAGATTATGTTAAAAAGGTAGTTTTTGAGAAGTTTGGGGTAGAGCTAAAAGAAGAGGTTGAAATTTTAGAATCAGAAGAATAGAGATTTAAGTAAATTTTCACTATCTTTTTAGAATCAAACTTTGAAGCTATCTTAGGTCCTGCTTTAGCCATCTTTTTTAAGATTTGAGGGTTTTTTATTAAAAGCTTGGTTTTCGAGACAAAATCTTCTAAATTATCTTTTCCAATCAAAAAACCAGAAACTTTATCTTTTACTACTTCTTTAGCTCCTCCAGAGTTAGAAACAATTGGAACTACTCCTGTAGCTTGAGCTTCTAAGGAAGCTAAAGAAAAGCTTTCGTAAATTGAAGGGAGGATTAAGATATGGCACTTTTGGTAAATTTTAACTAAATTTTTTCCGTTTTGAGGTTTGATAACTTTTACTTGTTTAATTTCTTTTTCTTTTAAATAATTTAAAACTTTCTCTTTCTCAGGGCCTTCACCTACTAACCACAAACTTATTTTTTCTTTAACTTCTTTCTGAAGATTCTCAAAGATTTTAACTACCCAAAGGGGTCTTTTAGAAGATTTGAAGTTGGAAATATGCAAAATTTTAATCTCTTTTAAACTTTTTTGCTTAGGAGGTTGCCATAAGGAAAGATCTATAAAGTTGTAAATAACTTTAGTTTTAGGAGATAGAGTAGGATAAAGTTTTAAGAACTTTGTTTTTAAATCTTGAGAAACAAATACCAGATGATCAATTTGAGAAAAGGACCAAAAGTTATAATTCAAAGGTAAGCCTTTCCCTAAATTTTGATAATTTAACCCTATTACATCCTTTCCATGGAAAGTGATCAAAGTTTTAACTTTGATACCTTTATTTTCTAAAATCTCTTTAGCCGCAGCTAAGCTGTGAGCGTGAAAGATTCCATAATGAGCGTGAATAACATTTATCTTATGCTTTAAAACTAAGCTAACTATAGCTTCGGTTAAGGATATTTCATACAAAGGGAAAGGAAAGATTGGTATCTGTAAAGGTTTAAAGATCTCAAGCTTTATTTTATCTTTTTGAGAATAGAAAAAAGGCTTTTCATAAGACAAAAACCAAACTTTATGCCCTTCTTTAGTTAAACTTTTAGCTAAATTGTAAGCAACTCTTCCTGTTCCTCCTAAAGAAGGGGGAGCTATAATTAAGATTTTCATAAGCTTTTTTTAGAATAAGTTGGGCAAAAAATTAAAAAGATCTTCTGTTCCTAAGGGCCAAATACTTAAGTAAGGCTCACCAAAATCTTTTCCTATCCAAAAACCATAATTTCTAGCTCTAGCTTCCCAAAACTTTAGAGTTCTTTCTTGGTTGTCTATGGTTTTAATTCTTCCTGGCTCTAACTTGAATTGAGACTTGTGGATTAAAAGAGCTTTTACTTTGTCTTCCCATTCTGAAGTAATGTCTAAAACTACAGAAGGCTTAAACTCTTCCCAGAGCATATAAAAGAACAAGTACTTAGGCCTGAAAGCTGGTTGATTAGTTTGATACTTAGTTACTCCTGCAGAAAAGACAGCTTTCTTTACTAAAATACCAGTAGCTTCATGATCTGGATGGCGATCTGACCAATAGGGAGCTAAAACCATTTTAGGGCGATGCTTTCTTATCACTTCCACAACTTTTTTTCTATTTTCATCTGTATCTTTGACTTTGTTATCTCCCAAGTTTAAGTTTTCTCTAAAAGCACAACCTAAAAAGTTAGCTGCTTCTTTAGCTTCTTTCAATCTTTCTTCTACGGTGCCGTTATCTCCAAGTTCCCCTAAAGTTAAATCTACAATCCCAGTTTTAAGTTTAAGTTTTTTAGCTTTTAAGAGTAGTCCTCCACAAGCAAACTCTACATCATCAGGATGAGCTCCAAAAGCTAAGATATCTAAGTTGGAATTTTTATCTTCCATAATTGTTTTTTATTTTCAAAAAGTAGAGTATAGGCAGGCCAGAAACTTTCTGGCCTGCCTTTTGATTAAAGGATTATTTCTTCAAAGGAGGGATTTAGTTCACCCCCTAAAATTATGTATGCTAAGGGGGTGGGATGAGTCTTCCAGAAGTTTCTAATTGTTTCTTTCTCTTCTTCTGTAAGTTCAAAAGGTGTTTGTCCTCTCTTTTTCTTCTTTTCTTTGTAAACTTCAAGTAAAACTTCAATAGGATCAACATTTAATTCCCAATTAAACTTTACTTTGACTAACTTTATCTTTAGTTCAGGGAAATACTTATCTTTCAATGCTTTAACTCTATTTAAATATGGCAAATGCCCAAAACCTGTAATAAACCCTCTTAAAGCAAACTCAATTAGTAGACTCATTCCTCGAGGCACCGCAATTTTAAAGTTTTCTTTGCTTTGCAGAGGAAATCTTCCTTCTTCTTTAATCTCCCAAAACTCTTCTTTACTCAAGACTTCTAAAGAGATTGGAGGTTCTTTTGCAAACATTTCTACTAAACTATTAATTTCTCCTTCTAACCCTAACATTTCAGCCACTTGTTTATAAATCTCAACTACACTTTTCACTTCAAAATTAATCTCTATCTCTTGAGCTTTAATTCCCAAATAGCTTGCCAATCTCTTTAACCACTCAATCTCTGTTCTTACTAAAAATTCTAATT
>WFWQ01000059.1 GCA_015491015.1 Patescibacteria group bacterium
AGGAGCTAAGAGTGCAGAAGAAATTTCAACTTTGCTAAATCTTCCTATTAGCAAGGTTTTAGCTGAGCTAAATAACTTAGAGTTAGAAGGTAAAGTCATAAATTTGGGAGCTCAAACTTATGCCAAAAGATAAAAAAAACAAAAATTTAGTCATCGTAGAAAGCCCAACTAAAGCTAAAACTATTGCTAAATTTTTGACTAAAGATTTCAAGATAATTTCTTCTCAAGGACACCTTAGAGATCTTCCTGAAAAAAGCTTTGGATTAAAAATTAAAGGTGAAAACTTTATTCCCAAGTATGTTATCCCCAAGAAATCTAAAAACACAGTTAAAAAAATAGTTAAAGAAGCTAAAGATGCTAAAGACATCATCTTAGCTACCGACGAAGATAGAGAAGGAGAAGCTATAGCTTGGCACATTTTAGAGGTTTTAAAACAAAAGCTTAAAAAAGAACCAAATTACCAAAGGATTACTTTTCACGAAATTACCAAATCTGCAATTTTAAAGGCTCTTCAAAATCCCAGAAAGATAAACCTTAACTTAGTTGAAGCTCAAAAAGTAAGAAGGTTTTTAGATCGAATTGTGGGCTATTTGCTTTCTCCCTTTTTATGGAAAAAAGTTGCCAAGGGGCTATCAGCTGGAAGAGTACAATCTTCTGCTTTAAGGCTAATTGTAGAAAGAGAAAGAGAAATTCAAAATTTCAAGAGCCAAGAATATTGGAAAGTAAAAGTTAAACTTTTAAATTCTAAAAAAGAAAGCTTTTTAGCAGAATTAGCTAAAATTAACTCCAAAAATCTTCCTAAACCTGGATTGAGCAAAAAAGAAGCTGAAGAAATAAAAAAAGAACTTGAAAAAGTTAAGTTTAAAGTCTCAAAAGTAGAAATCAAAGAAGTCTTAAAAAAACCTTTACCTCCTTTCACTACCAGCACCTTACAGCAAGAAGCTTTCAAAAAGTTAGGTTGGAAAGCAAGTTTTACCATGAAAATAGCTCAAGCTTTATATGAAAAAGGCTTTATTACTTATCACCGAACTGACTCTTTAAACTTGTCTAACTTAGCTTTAGAAAAAGCTAAAGAGTTCATAATCCAAAACTTTGGCAAAGAGTACTACCCTCAAGGGCCTACAATTTACAAAGCCAAATCTAAGTTAGCTCAAGAAGCTCACGAAGCTATAAGGCCTACAGATCCTTTTAAGTTAGCTAAAGAACTGCCTTTAGACAAATTTGAAGCTAAGCTTTATGAGCTAATTTGGAAAAGGTTTATAGCTTCCCAAATGGCACCTTTGAGAATCTTAAAAGTTCAAGCTAAAATTTTAGCCCAAAATAAAAAAGAGTTCGGATTCCAAAGCCAAGGACAAAAGATAATCTTTGAAGGATTTAAAAAAGTTTGGGAAGTGAAATTAGAAGAAGCTGAAATTCCAGAGTTAAAAGAAAGTGAAAATCTTAGTTTAAAAGAAGTAATTTTATCTCAACACTTTACCAAACCTCCAGCCAGATATTCAGATTCAACTTTAATTAAAACCTTAGAAGATTATGGCATTGGCAGACCTTCAACTTACGCTCCTACTATAAGCATTTTAGAAAAGAGAGGTTATATAGAAAGAACTCAAGATAAAAAGTTAAAACCTACAGAGTTAGGAATCTTAGTTAACAAAATCTTAACTCAAAACTTCCCTGAAATCTTTGATTACCAATTTACAGCTCAAATGGAAGATAAGTTAGATCTCATAGCTCAAGGAAAAGAAAATCCAAAAAAGGTTTTAGCTAACTTTTATTATCCTTTTAAAGAACTTTTAACTAAAAAGTATTCTCAAGTTAAAAAAGAAGGAATTTTAGAAGTTAAAGGAAAATGTCCTCAGTGTAAAGAAGGAGATCTTTTAGTAAGAATTAGCAAGTTTGGAAAGTTTTTAGCTTGCTCAAACTTTCCAAAGTGTAGGTACAAAAAAGATTTACATCAAGAAGTGCTCTGTCCTCAATGCAAAGAAGGAAATATTAAAAAAAGATTAAGCAAAAAGAAGAAAGTTTTTTATTCTTGTTCCAATTATCCAAAATGCAAATTTGCTTCAGCTCAAAAACCTCTCCCTGCTACTTGCTTAAAATGCAAAGCAATAATGGTAGAAGGGAAATCTAAACCTATTTGTTTAAACTGCAAGCTTAAAAGTACCTCTTGATCCTTTCTACTTCTTCCTCTGAAATTAAATCTCTTTTATTTTTCTTCATCTCATCTAAAGCTTTTAAAAATTCTTCTTTGGTAATGTATCTGCTGGTAGGATGCTCAAACTTAGCTAAAACTGCTTTAATATATTCTTTCTCGTGAGAATAAAGAGGAAGCCTATCAATTCTATATTTTAGCTGATTCATAGTCATCTTGTTGCCATATCTTTTGAAGATTTTATCTATCCTTTGATCTTCTTTAGAAAGAGCCTTTTTATCTTTTTTCTTTTTATTTAAAAACCAAAACATTTTTTTATCTTACTATTCTATAAGGGGAATAAGTTAAATCTAAAACTTTAGAAGGCTTGCCAGATAGAGAAACGTCTCTCTCTACCACTATCTTTAAGAGAGGATTGTCATCAAAATAATCTAAAACTTCTTTTGCAGAAAGAGCTGGAGGTTTTCCTGAAATATTTGCTGAAGTTTGAGCCAAAGGAAAACCAACCTTTGAAATTAGAGAAAGCAAAAAATCATCTTCAGGCATTCTTAAGCCAATCTTTCCATCCTTGACTATTAAAGGAAAATCAACTTTAGCTTTGAAAATAAAAGTAAAAGCTCCAGGCCAATGTTTTTTAATAAACTCTTCTTGTTCTTTATCTATAAAAGCTAAGTTTTTAGCCCTATCTAAACTTTCTACAAAAACCCCAATAGGTTTTTGAAAAGATCTCTTTTTTAAAACAAAGATCTTTCTTACAGCTTCTTCATCATCAGCTTTAGCAACTAACCCATAAACTGTATCTGTAGGCAAAGCTAAAACTTTCCCTTGATTTAAAGCTAAAGTTAGATTTTCTAAAATCTCTTTTTCATTTTCTTTTGAAAGTTTTAATACTTTCATCTTAATTTCCTTTTATCACCGCAATAGGTTTTAATCTTGCTACCTTTCTTGCAATTCCCACATTGTGCACCACTTCAACTACCATATCTACATTTTTGTAAGCTCGAGGCGCTTCTTCAGCTAAGCCAACTAAAGAAAAGGTCTCCACCACAATTCCTTTAGCTTCTAATTCTCTCTTCAAATTTGCGCCAAAAACTTCTCTTTTAGCTTGAGCTCTGCTCATTACTCTTCCTGCTCCATGGCAAGAACTACCAAAAGACTTTTCTTCAGATCTTTTATCTCCCACCAAAATCCAAGAGGCGGTTCCCATTGATCCTGGAATTAATACCGGTTGCCCAACTTCTCTGTATTTACCAATTAACTCTGGGTGCCCTGCCCAAAAAGCTCTGGTAGCTCCTTTTCTGTGAATTAAAAGCTTCTTGCCTTCGTGCTCTTCAATCTTACCAATATTGTGAGCTACATCATATAAAGTTTGAAGCTCAAAGTTTCCTTTGCCAAAGATATTTTCAAAAGACTTTCTAACATAATGGCCAATAGTGTGTCTATTAGCCCAAGCAAAGTTAGCAGCTGAAGCCATTGCCCTCCAATACCTTTGTCCAATAGAACTTTGGAAGGGAACATAAGCTAACTCTCTATCCACTAAAGAAATTCTATTTTTGTCAATCCAACTTAAAGCTTCTTTAATATAATCTGAAGCTACTTGATGCCCTAAACCCCTGGATCCACAGTGAATCATTACCACCAATTGTCCTTTTCTTAAACCAAAAGCTTCAGCTGTATCTTTTTCAAAAATTTCATCTACCACCTGAAGCTCTAAAAAGTGATTACCAGATCCTAAAGTTCCAGCTTGATCTGCCCCTCTTTCTTTAGCTCTATTGGAAACGCAAGAGGGATCTGCAAACTCTATTCTTCCTTCAGATTCGCAAGCTAAAAGATCTTCTTTAGTTCCTATTCCGTGTTCTACTAAAAATCTTGGACCTAAAGATAAAACTTTATCTAAAGCTTCTTTAGAAAGCCTTTCTTTTCTCCCTTTTCCTAATCCCGAAGGAACATTTTTGTAAATCTCTTTAGCTAATCTGGGAATAAACTGCTTAACTTCCTCAACTTGAAAATTGCTCACTAAAACTCTTACTCCGCAGTTAGAAACTAATATTCCTTCCGCAATAAAATTATGGTTGGAATCTTTAGTAGTAAGATCGTAAACTTTACCTTTAAAGGGTATCTCTTTAATCTTTTCAACCTCATCAAAAACCAACTCCCCTTCTCTCGAATCTAAAGAGCTTAAAAATTCCCCAAAGGAAGGGAAATTATAAGCCACTCTTGGCAAAGCTTCACCTCTTCCCCAAGCAGAATGCTCTATAAAGTTAGAACTTACATATTGGGAAGCTAAAACAGGAACCAGATCTTTTACCTTCACAGAGCTTAAAGCAGTAACATTAGAGACAACTTCTCTCACCTTCTTTCTCTCTTCAATTACTTTAAGTTTAAGTTTTAAGTAATAGCAAGCTAAGTTAGCTAACTTTCTTTTTCTAAAGTTATACTCATAATTTACTTTAGAAAAGAACTTCACTAAGTTAGAATCTTTGCCTAAAATGGTAAATCTGAAACAAAAGGTTGTGCCTTCTTTACCATGATAGGTATTACCAGGAACTTTAACTACTTTAGAGCTCTCAACTCCAAAAGAAGATAGCATCTTTCTAATTTGATTAAGGAAAAAGATACCTGAAGTTTCAAACTCTTTAGCTTTAGAGAGATTAAACTGCAAAGAATAAAAGTTATACTTTTTTCCTGAAATCACCTTAGGAGCTTGCAATTCAGCTCCAAACAAAGAAGCTAAAAATAGCCTTTGATACCAAAGAGGAGACTCTATTATCCACTTTGGGACTTGATAATCTTGATGAGTTTTCTTTCCTAAAGGAACACCTAAAGCTAAAAGTAAAATAGCTAAACTTGTGGAAGAAACCTGTAAAGAGTGCTCTGTAGTTTCAAAAGAAACCTTTTTATGGTAAGAGTTATAAAATTGATGCTTTCTTTTTCTTTGATAGAGCTGAGCTTTGAAACCTAAAACTTCCTCTATATCCTTTTTAATCTCTTTTAAATCTTCTTTTTCTCCATAGAAAGAGATTTGAGCTGTTTTATATTTCTTTGAAAAAGTTAAGCTCCCATCTCCAAACAAAAACCCTATTATCTTCAAAAGATAAGGAACTTTGGGAGAATCAAGATAAAGAGGTAAAAGTTTCCTTTTAGAAAGATGATTTAAGATCTGAGCTAAAGAATTCCCTTTGTTTTCTTTTCCTAAATTGAAAAAAATCTCTTTAATCTTATCTTTATCTACTAACAGTTTTCTTTCAGGCTTCTGGTAGGGAACACCCTCAAAAGGATTGACCAAAACTCTATCTCCAACTTTAAGCTTAAAAGCTAATTTTTTACCCTCTAAAGTAAAGACCGGGTGGTCTTTAGTAAGCTTAATCTTTTTGCCTGATTTGGTGGTAATTTCCAATATTTTTCCTTTTTCTTTGCGCCAGAAGCTAAAAACTACCTTAGAAGCTTTTGATTTAAGCTTCTTTTTATCTACAACTTTAACCTTAAAATCTTTAAAGTTTTTAACTAACTCTTTAATTGGAAGATAACATCCTTCAGCTAAAAGCACTTTACTTTCACCTGAAAGGCAGTTTATATCAAAACCTATCGAGCCAGGGGAGATAATTCCTCCTTTTTCTAAATCTGAAGCTAAAACCGCACCAATTGGAACTCCATAACCCTGGTGGACATCTGGCATTACCAAAACATATTTGTAAAGATCTGGCAAAGTGGCAGCATTAGCAGCTTGCTCTAAACTCTTGTCTCTGGTGACAATATCTAACATTTGCTCGGAAGCATAAATTCGAGCAGGGATTCTCATCTTTGGATTGTAGGAGGTGGGAATTTCCCAAGTGTAATCATCAATTTTGATTAGCTTTCTTTTGTCAAACATAAAATTTCTTTTAAGTTTTAAACATCAAAGACCACAAAAGCTAAGTATAAATTTCCTTCTTTTTTAATTTTCAAATCTGAGAAAGTGACAGCTTTAATTTCTTTATCAAAGTGGGAAACTTTAGCACCTTTAACCTTTCCTTTAAGGTAAGTATCTTTGAACTCTTTAAATTCTAAATCTAAATATACTTCATTGTAAATGTCTGTCAAAGTTACAACTTCTTGCAAAAAGAAAGCTAACAAAAGCTCTAAGTTTGAAGCTGAAACTTCAACTTCCCTTTCTGTTTCAGTTTTTTGAGGCAAATCTCTTTTGATATAACTCGCTAAAGCTAAAAGGCTTTGGCGAAAAAGCTCTTCTTTTGTTTCTCCCCAAACTTTTATTTCAATATCTGCGGTATGATCTAAAAACTCAAACCCCTTCTCCATTTTTCTTCCTTTTACCATAACCTAAAAAACAAAGCAAAAAACTCCTCAAGCCTGAAGAGCTTGAGAGGTTGAATCTTCTTTTATAG
>WFWQ01000060.1 GCA_015491015.1 Patescibacteria group bacterium
TTAAATTTAATTCTAAATCTACTTTTGATTCCTACCTATTCTTTGTATGGAGCTAGTTTTGCTACTTTCATATCTTTAGCTTTGACCTTTTTAGGATTATGGCTTTATCTCAGATCTAAAATTAAACTGAGGTTTTCTTTAGAATTTAAGTTAGGTTTAGCTTTTGTTGTATTTTCCACTATATTTATGAGTTTACTTTTAATCTTACTTGAATCCTTAAATCTAATTTTTAAGATTGCAATTGGAGCTATCTTTTACTTTATGATTTTAGGATTGATTTTTAAATTAAAATTTAAAATTTAAAATTTTATGGAGAAACTTTTAGGAATAATAAAACCTGCAGGTTTTACTTCTTTTCAAATTGTGGAATATGTTAAGAGTCTTCTACCTTCGAAGATTAAAGTAGGACACGCGGGAACTCTGGATCCTTTAGCTGAGGGAGTGTTAGTGATTGGTATTGGGAAAGCTACTAAACAGCTTAAAAAGATTGAATCTTTAGATAAAGAATACATAGCTTTAGGTTGCTTTGGATTGGAATCTGAAACTTTAGATAGAGAAGGAAAAGTAATTAAAGTTCAAACTAAGGAAAAACCCTCTTTAGAAGAAGTTAGCTTTGTGCTTTCAAATTTTAAAGGAAAGATCAAACAACTTCCTCCTATATTTAGTGCTAAAAAGATAAAAGGGGAGAGAGCTTATCGTTTAGCGAGAGCAGGGAAAAAAGTTCAGCTTAAGGCTAAAGAGGTTTGGATAAAAGATATAGAGCTTTTGTTTTATGCTTATCCTTTCTTTGGAATCAGAGTTACCACTGGTCCTGGAGTTTATATCCGGGCTCTAATTAGAGATGTAGCTAAAAGTTTACACCAAAAAGCTATTTTATATTACCTGAGAAGAGAAAGAGTGGGAAGCTTCACCTTAGATAATTCTTTAACTTTAGAACAACTTCCTAAAAAGCTTTTAAATTAAAGGAATTTTGTTGATGAGTGTATTGAGATGGATTATAATAATAGTGGAAAAGGTCGACCTAAAAAAGCTAAAAATAATTTCAACTATGACCAAACAAGGTTTAGTAGAAGCTTTAGCTAAGGTGGTAGGAACTAAAAAGTTAGCTGGAGAGGTGGTAGATGTTTTTTTGCAAACTATCACTAAAGCCTTAAAAAAGGGAGAGGAAGTAGTAATCACTGGTTTTGGAAGTTTTAAGGTGGTGAGAAGGAAATCTAGAACTGGCAGGAATCCTCAAACTGGCGAAACTATTAAAATACCAGCTAGAAAAGTAGTTAAGTTCACTCCGGGTTCAGAGTTGAGGAAAGCAGTAAAATAATTCCAACTTGCCATTTAAAGAGGACCCCCGAAAGGGGGTTCTCTTTAGTTTTTTGGAGCGGGCAACGGGAATCGAACCCGTATCTCCGCCTTGGAAGGGCGGCGTAATAACCATTATACTATGCCCGCTTACTAATTAAAGTATAAACTTTTTTAAACTGAATTCAAGCTCGCTTTCAAAGCTTCAACGATAGGATCTAACTTTCCCTCTAAAACTTCATCCAAGTTTTTCCAACTTTTTTTAATACGGTGATCGGTGATTCGATTTTGGGGAAAGTTATAAGTTCTAATCTTTTCAGATCTTTCTGCGTGTTTAATTTGATCTTTTCTTTCTTTGCTAATTTTAGCTTCTTCTTTTCTTTTTTCTAATTCCAAAAGTTTAGCTTGCAGAATAGCTAAAGCTTGTTCTCTATTTTGTCCTAAGCTTCTTTCAGATTGACAAGCAACTACAATTCCACTTGGAAGATGAGTTATTCTCACCGCAGTTTCTCTTTTGTTTACATATTGCCCTCCAGGACCTGAAGCTTTAAAGGTTTCTATCTTTAAGTCTTGAGGATTTATCTTTATCTCTTTTGGCTTGGGTTTAAGCATTGTTACCACTGTAGCTGTGGAAGTGTGAATTCTTCCTGATTTTTCAGTTTCAGGCACTCTTTGAACCCGGTGTACTCCACCTTCGTATTTGAGATTTTGATAAGCTGAATCTCCTTTGACTTCAAAGATTATCTCTTTATATCCTCCTAAAGATGTAGGATTTGAATCTAAAACTTTGATTTCCCAACCTTTTTCTTTGGCGTATTTTTGATACATTCTAAAGAGATCGGCGGCAAAGAGAGCCGCTTCTTCTCCCCCTGTGCCTGCTCTAATTTCCATAATTAAGCCTTGATGCTCTTGACGGAATTGAGAGAACTTTTTAAGCAAATTTTTCAGTTCAGAGTTTAAAGAACAAACAAGAGTAGTTAGTTTCTCTTTCTCTTCTTTAGCTAAAGCTAAGAGTTCAGGATCTTTTTCTTTGTTTATAATCTCTGTAGTTTCTTGAATTTCTTTTATTCCTTTATTAATTTGGGCAATTAAAAATAAACCTTTGTTAATTTGAGCTTTTTGAATTGGGTTTTCTCCAGATTCCTCTTTTAGCTTAATTAACTCCTTCTCAATCTCTAAAGTTTCCTTTTTCAATTTTTCCAAATCTAAAATTTCCATTTTGATTTTAGATTTAGTTTAGAGCAATATTTAGAGACGCTAAAGTCCTTCTCTCAAAATCTTTTCTTTTTGTTTAGAAGTTTTTTCTTCTTTTTGAGCTTGAGAAGATATTTTAGCCTTTAGCTTTTCGGATTTCTTTAATCTTTCCTTAAACTTTTCAACTCTACCTCGAGTATCTACAATTTTTTCTTGTCCAGTGTAAAAAGGGTGGCATTTGTAACAGATTTCAACTTCTATCCTTTCTTTTGTAGAGCCTACTTCAAATTGATTACCGCAAGTACAAATTACTTTAGCTTGAGGGAAGTATTTAGGATGAATGTCTTTTTTCATAGGTTTGATTTTACTTAAAAGATTATCCTATAATAAAATTAGTTCACCTTTTTTGTCAATTTTGAGCTTTAAAACTTAGCTTGGAAAATGTTATAGCTGAGAAATAAATAATGTCAAGTTTTGGTATCGCTTCACTTATCCGAGCTCTCAAGAGAATAAATTCAAAATCCTCCACAAATTATCATTGAGTAAAACATTAAAAAAATCACAAAGTTATTAAAAAGTTAATTAAAAACTTTTAAAAATTTCTCCTCTTGGTAAAGATATTTTAACTGAGCCAAATTTTCACGATCGTGGAAATTTTGTACCTTTAAGGTTTTAATATTGGTTCTTGGAATTAAAAAGTTATTTCAAGAAATTTAATAATCTCCTAAATGTGGTTGCACAAAACATTTTAGTATGCCCTGAAAGTTTTACTTTAGAAGTTGGATTCCAAGTTGGGAGATTTTAGCTCCTCCAAAGATTAAGATTCCAACAAAGATAGACCAAGCAATTAAATTGAAAGTTTTTACTGACAACTCTTGAATTGGGATCTGATTTAAGAGTATTTTTTCAAGTAACTTTTGGTTTGGAGGTAAGTTTAAATTTTTTGTATTATTTTCAGTAACTTCAAACACATCTGGAGGGTTTATTTTTCCAGTGAAGATATTAAAAGATTGCCATAAGCTCCAGGCTATTATTCCAAGTCCTGCAAAAAGAAGCATCCACCCTACGAAAGAGATTGTTTTCTTCTTTAAGTTCATAAGCTTTAATTAATTATAGCCTATTTTGAACTAAAAGGTAAATTTCTTTAAAATAGATGAGAAAGCAAGATGAAAGTAACAAGGCTTTTGCTTTTAATTTTGCTTTTAATTTTAGCTTTAGGTTTTTTAATTTATCTCCAAGAGTTGAGCTAAAGGTCAAAAATTAATCTTAATTTTTCAAAGAAGGTTATGAAAATTGAAAGTTCAGCTTTTAATCCTGGAGATTATATCCCTAAAAAGTATACCTGCCAAGGAGAAGATATAAGTCCTCCTTTAAAGATTTATCAAGTACCTAAAGAGGCTAAAAGTTTAGTTTTAATTATGGAAGATCCCGACGCTCCAAGGGGAACCTTTTTGCATTGGATGGTGTGGAATATTCCTCCGGATATAGGGGAGATTTCTGAAGGAGGGGAAATTCCTGGAGCTGTAGAGGGAATAAACGATTTCGGATCTAAAGGTTATGGTGGGCCTTGTCCTCCTTTTGGTGAACACCGCTATTTCTTTAAAGTCTACGCTCTTTCTGAAATTTTAGATTTGCCTTATTCTACCTCTAAAGAGGAGCTTTTCAATTATATCCGAGGTAAAGTGTTAGATACAGCTGAGTTGATGGGCAGGTTTAAAAAAGAAGAATAATACTTTAAAATTCTTTAAAACTAAAAAATCTTAAAAATAAAATTATTATGAAAATAGGTTTTTTTGGAACTCAAGATTGGGAACAAAAATATCTTGAGCCAAAACTCAAGCACTTACCTTTAGAAGTTTCTTTTTATTCTCATCCTTTAGATGAAAATAATCTACCCTCAAAAAAAGACTTTGAAATAATCTCAGTATTTGTAGGTTCAAGAATTAACTCTAAAGTATTAGATCATTTTCCAAGCTTAAAATACATCACTACTAGATCTACTGGATTTGATCACATTGATCTTAAGAGTTGTAAAGAGCGAGGAATTTTAGTTTCCAATGTGCCAAGGTATGGAGCTAATACTGTGGCTGAATTTACTTTTGGGTTAATTTTAAATTTGACTCGTAAGATCTATCACGCCATAGATCAGATCAAGGAAATTGAGTCTTTTTCTTTAGAAAATTTAAGAGGTACTGATTTGAAAGGAAAGACTTTAGGAGTCATAGGAACAGGTAGTATTGGCAAAGAGGTGATTAAGATTGCTAAAGGTTTTGGAATGAAAGTTTTAGCTTCTGACCCTTATCCGGATTTAGAGTTTGCCAAAGAACAAGGATTTGAATATGTTTCTTTAGAAAAACTTTTGCAAAACTCTGATATAATTACTATCCATTGTCCTTTAACTGATCAAACTAAGCATTTGATTAATAAGGAAAATATCAAGTTAATTAAGAAAGGAGCTTACTTAATCAATACCGCAAGAGGGCCAATAGTAGATACTGAAGCTTTGATTTTAGCTTTAAAAGAAGGAAGATTAGCTGGTGCAGGTTTGGATGTTTTAGAAGGAGAAAAAGAAACTAAGGAGGAACTTGGACTCTTAACCTCTCAAGAGTTGAAGAAAGATACTTTAAAGGTTCTCTTGGAAAACCATATTTTGATGAAGATGCCTAATGTATTAATTACTCCTCATACTGCCTTTAATTCTTGGGAAGCTTTGTATAGAATACTGGATACCACTTTGGAAAATCTGAAATCTTTTTTGGAGGGTAAACCTATTAATCTTGTAAGTTAAAAATGGAAGCTTTAAACTACCCTCACTTTGTTTCTAAAAATGAGCTTTTAAAAAAACTTAAAGTTGATCTTACTTCAGGCTTAAGTTTAAAAGAAGTCCAAGAAAGACTTAAGCTTTGGGGGAAAAATGAAATCTCTCCTCAGCAGGTTCATCCTTTAGTTAGAAACCTTTTAGATCAAATTTTAAATCCGTTGGTTTTGATCTTAGTGTTTGCAGGTTTGATCTCTTTAATTTTAGGAGAATTGTTAGATGCTTTAGCGATCTTTTTAGCCGGGAGCTTTAGTTTAGGAATGGGAGTATGGCAAAGCTATAAAGCAGAAAATGTGTTAAGAAAGTTGGCTTCAGCTTTAGATAAAAAGGTTTTGGTATTGAGAGACAGAAGATTTGAAAGCGTGTCTTTTAAAGATTTAGTGCCAGGAGATATTGTAATCTTGAAGGCAGGAGAAAAAGTTCCAGCTGATATTAGAATTTTAGAAGGCTCTAATTTGATAGTAAGAGAAGCACCTCTTACCGGAGAATTCCTTCCAGTAAAAAAAGAAGCTTTAGACTTTTTACCTAAAGAAACACCCTTGGCTGAAAGAAAGAATATGCTATTTATGGGTACTTTTATAGAAGAAGGAGAGGCGAAGGGAATAGTAGTAGCTACCGGAATGAATACTGAGTTAGGGAAGATTGCCACCTTGGTAAAAAAGATAAAGTTAGACAAAACTCCTCTTCAAAAGAGAATCGAGGTTTTAGCTAAGTTTTTAACTTTGATCATTGGAATTTTGGTAGGAGTGATATTTCTACTTGGGATTTTACAAAATCGTAGCTTAGAGGAAGTGCTACTTCTTTCTTTAGCAGTTGCAGTAGCTTCGGTTCCGGAAGGTTTGGTTCCAGCTTTAACTTTAATTTTAGCTATTGCCAGCTTAAGGATTCTTCAGAAGAAAGGTTTAATTAAAAGATTTTCATCAGCAGAAACTTTAGGTTCGGTTTCTGTAATATGCGTAGATAAGACCGGTACCTTGACCAAAGGGGAGATGAGTTTGGTGAAAGTGGTTAATTTAAAAGGAAGTTTTGATTTTAAAGACCTACAGCTGGAAGAGAATTTTGGTTTTACGAAAGGGTTAAGAGAGGCTTTGTATTTTGCTAATGAAGCTAAAATAACTTATCAAGGGAATAAAGAAGTAATTATAGGAGATCCTACTGATCAAGCTCTTTTAAAAGCAGCTTTAGATTTAGGGATAAAAGTTAAAGAAGCAGAGGAGTTAAACAAGAAAATCGCTTTCTTGCCCTTTAGTTCTAAAAGAAGATTTTTAGCCTCTTTTAATCAAAAGGCTATATTTTTAGCTGGGGCCTTAGAAGCTATTTTAGATAAACTAAAGCTTTCAGATTCTGAGAAGGTTGAAGTTTTAAAGCAGGAGGCGAGATTAGCCCAAGAAGGGAAAAGAGTAATAGCTTTAGCTAAAAAAGAAGTCACTTTAGAGGAAAAAGAATATTCTCACGAGGAACTTTTGGCAAAACTAAAAGATTTAGAGTTTTTAGCTCTTTTAGCTTTAGAAGATCCTATTAGAGAGGAAGTCAAAGAAGCTTTAAAAGAAGTAAGAAAGGCAGGAATTAAGGTGATAATGATCACTGGAGATCACAAGCTTACTGCAGAAAGAGTGGGCAAAGAATTAGGATTTAAAACTGGAAGAGATTATGTTTTAGAAGGAAAAGATATAGATTCTTTATCTACAAAGGAGTTAAGCACAGCTTTAGAAAGAGTAGAGATTATAGCTCGAGCTACTCCTGAAAACAAAATTAAAATTGTAGATGTTCTACAGGATAAAAAAGAGATTGTAGCTATGACCGGGGACGGAATTAACGATGCTCCTGCTTTGAAATCAGCTGATATAGGTATAGCTTTAGCAGATGGCACTGATATTGCTAAATCTTCTGCAGATCTAATTTTATTAGAAAATGGGTTTAAAGTGATAGTGGAAGCTGTAAAACAAGGAAGGATAGTCCTAGATAATATCAAAAAGAGTTTAGCTTTTTTGCTTATAGATTCTTTTACCGAAGTTTGGCTTATAATGTTTGCTCTCTTTTTAAATCTTCCTCTCCCTATGACTGGAATTCAAATTTTATGGTTAAACTTTATAGAAGATACTTTACCTGGAGCGGCTTTAGGTTTTGAAAAAGGAGAAAAGGGAATAATGAATAGGAAACCTTTAAAAGAGATATCAAAGTTAGTAGATAGTCTGATTAAAAAGATTGTTCTTTATATGGGATTAGTTGCAGCTTTGATAGCCTTAGCTTCTTTTTGGATAGTTAATCAAATTTTAGGTTATCCTTTAGAGGTAGCTCGAACCGTAGTTTTGACTCTCTTAGCATCCAACTCTTTGTTTATAATCTTTGCCTTAAAATCTTTAAAAGAGCCTATAGCTCACATCTCGTTTTGGGGAAATAAGTTTTTGAACTTTACCGTAATTTTAAGTTTTACGCTTTTACTTTTGGCTGTTTACTTTAAACCTTTGAATCTTTTGTTAGGTACTGCTCCCTTGCCTTTGCTTCTTTGGATCTTTCCTCTTTTGAGCTCTATTTTTCAATTGGCTATAGTAGAAATAATTAAAGATGAGGTAAGAGGCAATGCAAGAGGATAAATTTTTGAAACTTTACTCTCAACTAAACCCTGAACAAAAGTTAGCAGTAGATACTATTGAAGGACCAGTAATGGTAGTTGCTGGACCAGGTACGGGAAAGACTCATGTTTTGACTTTAAGAATAGCCAATATTCTTAGGATTACAGATACAGAACCAGAAAACATTTTAGCTTTAACTTTTACAGATTCAGCTGTAGTGGAGATGCGAAAGAGATTGGTAGAAATTATTGGAAGTTTAGCTTATAGAGTTCAAATCTTCACTTTTCACAGCTTTTGTAACAGGATCATCCAGGAATTTCCCGAGTATTTTCCTAAAATTATAGGTTCCATACATATTGGAGAAGTAGAGCAAATTAAGATTATAGCTGAGATTTTAGAAGCCAGGATCTTTGAGTATCTTAAACCTTTTGGGAATCCTCTCTTTTATCTTAAAGATATTTTGCAAGCTATATCAGAGTTAAAAAGAGAAAATATTACTCCAGATCTTCTTCGCCAGTTAGCTAAAGAAGAGGAAGAAAGATTTTATAAAATTAAAGATCTCTACCATCAAAAAGGTCCTTATAAAGGAAGGATGAAAGGCAAATATTTGCAAGAGCTAAAGTTTATCAAAAAGAACTTGGAGTTAGCTGAGATTTACAAACTTTATCAGCAAAGGTTAGCTCAAGAAAAGTTTTACGACTATACTGATATGATAATGGAGGTTTTGAATGCCTTAGAAAGAGAGAAAGACTTACTGTTAATATTGCAAGAAAGGTACCAGTATATTTTGGTAGATGAACATCAAGATACCAATAAAGCTCAAAATAAGATAGTTGAGCTCTTATCTAGTTTCCATCCTAACCCTAATGTCTTTGTAGTGGGAGATCAAAAACAGGCTATCTTTAGGTTTCAGGGTGCATCTTTAGAAAACTTTGTTTACTTTAAACAAAGATTCCCCTCTGCAAAATTAATCGAACTTACTCAAAACTATCGCTCTCAACAGTTAATCTTAGATTCAGCTCAAAGCTTAATTAAGGAGGAATTAGAGTTGAAATCCCAAGTTAATCATCCTTTAGAGAAGATTAAGTTAGCTGTGCTGTCTACTCCGGAAGCAGAAATGTTTTTTGTAGCTAAAAAGATAAAGGAGCTAAAATCAAAAGGAGTGCCTCTCCACGAAATTGCAATTTTGTATAGAGATAATGCAGATTTTAAAGATATAGCTTATTTCTTGGAAAAAGAAGAAATACCTTTTGTAGTGGAATCTGAACAAGATATTTTAGAAGATTTTGACATCCAAAAGCTAATCAAGCTTTTAGAAGCTGTAGCTAATTTTACTTCGCCAGAAAGTTTAATTTCAGCTTTACATTTAGATTTTTTGAAGATAGATTGGGTGGATGTATTAAAGCTCTTAAACTTTGCTAAAGATCAAGAAAAAACTTTATTTGAAATTTTAGAAGAGCAGGAAAAAGTTAAAAAATTAAATTTATCTTCCTTAGAGCATATTTTGAACTTTTACCATCTTTTTAAAGAGTGGGTGATACTTTCTCAAAATCTTTCTTTACCCCATTTAGTGGAAAGGATAGCTTTAGAGTCTGGATTTTTAAGTTATCTTTTGCAAAAAGAAGATTACTTAGAAAAGGCTGAAAGGTTAAAAGGGTTTTTCAAGGAGCTTGAGAACTTTACTTTAAGACACAAGTCAGATAACTTAAAAGACTTTTTAGATTATCTTCAAACGATGCAAGAGTATAGGGTTTCGATTAAAAGAAGCATAGCAAAAAGAAAGGAAAATAGAGTAAGGTTAATGACTGCTCATAAAGCTAAAGGAAGAGAGTTTGACTACGTTTTTATTATTAAGGCTCAAGATGGAAAATGGGGAAATAGGAAAGTTGCTTCTCGAATTAAGCTTCCTACCAAAGTTTATTCTTTAACTGGAAAGGATATTGAAGATCAAGATCCTTTAGAAGATGAAAGGAGACTCTTTTATGTTGCTTTGACTCGAGGTAGAAAAGAGGTATTTATCACTTTAGCTAAAGAAGATAAAAATAAAAAAGAGCTTTTACCTTCTCAGTTTGTAAAAGAAATTAAAGAAGAGCTTATTGAACCTTTAGAAGTTTCAGCTTACGAAGAAGAATTAGAAAAGAAGGTTTTGGTTCCAAGATTGAGTTCTTCAAAAAAGATTTTTAAAAAAGAAAAAGAATATATTCAAGAAAGATTTTTAGAGCAAGGCCTCTCTGCAGTTTCTTTAAATAACTATTTAGAGTGCCCTTGGAAATACTTTTATTTAAGCTTAATTCGAATCCCTAAACCTAAAGAGCCTTATCAAATGTATGGAACTTCTATCCACGATGCTTTAAGGGATCTTTTTAATCAAATGGCCAAAGGAAAGAAGGTGACCAAAGAGTTTCTTTTAGAAAGGTTTGAGTTTTATTTGAAAAACCAAGCTCTTTCTTTGCCAGATTTTGAGAGGTATTTAAAGAGAGGAATAAAAAATCTCTCTCATTACTTTGAAGCTAAAGCTGACAATTTTTATCCTAAAGCTTTAGCTGAAGTAGAAATTAGAGGGGTTTTGTTAGATGATAAGATTAGGCTAAAAGGAAGGTTAGATAAAGTAGATATTCTCTCTGAAAATTTAGAGGTAAGAGTTATAGATTTTAAAACTGGTAAACCTAAAAGTAGAAATGAACTAGAAGGCAAGACCAAAAACTCCAGCGGCAACGAAAAGCGCCAATTGGTTTTTTACAAAGTTTTACTTGACCTTTACAAGGGAGGAAAGTATAAGATGATTAAAGGAAGGATAGAATATGTAGAGCCTACAGAAAATTTAGAATTTAAAAGTTTTGATTTTGAGATCAACAAAGAGGAAAGCGAAGCTTTGAAAGAACAGATCAGAAAAGTTTCAGAGGAGATTTTAAGCTTTGCTTTTAGAGAACAAAGGTGTAAAAATAAAGATTGCCAGTGGTGCAAGCTTAGAGATTTAGTTGAAAAAGTTAATTAAAAAATTATGAACTATTTAAACCTTCCTCAACCTGAAAGCTTTCCTCACAAAGTTAAAGTTTTAATTGAAATCCCTAAAGGTTCTTATAATAAATATGAGTATAACCTTGAGGATGGAGTTATAGAGTTAGATCGGGTTTTGCATTCACCCTTCTTTTACCCTGTAGATTATGGCTTTTTACCTCAAACTAAAGGAGAAGATGGAGATCCTTTAGATGCTATGGTCCTAACTGACTCTCCTACCTTTCCTGGAGTTTTAGTTGAAGCTGTGCCTATAGGTTTATTTTTAATGGAAGATGAAGAGGGAATAGATCACAAGATCTTAAGTGTTCCAGCTAAAAATCCTCACTTTAACTTTATTCAAGATCTTTCTCAAGTTCCTAAGCATTACTTAGATGAGATTGCTCACTTTTTCCAGGAATATAAAAAGTTAGAAGGAGGAAAGTTTTCTAAAGTTAAAGGTTGGGAAGGGAAAGATAAAGCTTTAGAGCTTCTAAAAGAAGCTCGCCAAAGATTTTTGCAAGATCAATGATTAAGTTAGAAGATTTTCAAAAGTTAGATTTAAGAGTGGGAAAGATTATAGAAGCTGAAAAGATATCAAATACAGATAAACTTTTAAGAATAGAGGTGGACTTAGGTTCTGAGTGGAGGCAGATAGTTGCAGGGATAGGAAAAGTTTATCAACCTCAAGAACTCAAAGGAAAAGAGATAGTAGTAGTCTGTAATTTAGAGCCTAAAGTAATTAAAGGAGTAGAAAGTCAAGGGATGCTTTTAGCAGTTTTAGATTCAGAGGCAAATCCCGTTTTAATTGTCCCAGAGAGAGAAGTGCCTGAAGGCTCTAAAGTTTCTTAAAAACTTTTATGAAAAAAGTTGGGTATAGAACTCCTCATAGATTTCATTATCAAGCTAAGCTTAAGGTGGAAAAGTTTAAATCTAAATCTTTAAGAAAATTAAAGAAGAGAAATGCCAAATAGAGGGATTGCGGAATTTACCTTAGACACTGGAAAATGCCCTCCTTGGCTTTTTGAGAGGATGAAGAGATTAGGGAAAGTGGTAGCTGAATTAATTATCTTAAGAGAAGGAAAGGAAGGCTTTTTAAAAAAGATTGCAGACCCAGTTTGGTTTCAAGCTTTAGGTTCAGTTTCAGGTTTTGATTGGAACGCTTCCGGTTTAACTACTACTTTAACTGCAGCTTTAAAAGAAGGTTTAAAAGAAGATTTTAAGGATTTAGGAATATTTATTTGTGGAGGTAAAGGAAGGACTTCTTTAAAGACCCCCCAAGAGATATTATCTTGGGGAGAAAAGGGGGTTTTGACTCAAAGCTTGGCTAAAAAGTTAGTTTTAGCTTCTAAACTTTCAGCTAAAGTAGATTCTTCTTTGGTTCAAGATGGCTATCAAATTTACCATCACACCTTCTTTTTTACCAAAGAAGGCAAATGGGTAGTGGTTCAACAAGGGATGAATGTTCAAACCCAAAGAGCAAGAAGATACCACTGGCTTTCAGATAACTTAAAAAGCTTTACTTTAGAACCTCATTTTGGAATTTTAGCTCAGGCTTTAGAAAATAAAGTTTTAGATTTAACTTCAAAACAAAGTTTAGAATGTCAAAAGGTTAGTTTGGATTTGCTTTCTGGCAGTTATCAAAGTCTGCTGAAAGATTTAAAAATTTTAGCTTTTAAAGGCTCAAAACTGCATCAATATTTGAGGTTCCAAACTTCTTTATTTGAAGAGTTTAAAGCTTTAAAATTAAAAGATGTAGAGTTTAAGTATCACCCGGTATTAGAGGAAAATTTTTATCAAAGCAAGTATTTAAAGAAGATCTTATATCTTTTAACTCAAAAGAAGCCTAAATCCTTTACCCAGCTTTTACTGGTTAAAGGGGTAGGGCCTAAAACGGTTAGAGCTTTAGCTTTAGTTTCAGAATTAATTTATGGAGCTAAACCTTCCTTTGAAGATCCTGCAAGGTACTCTTTTGCAGTAGGAGGTAAAGATGGAACTCCTTATCCTGTAGATAGAGAGACTTATGATGAGCTTTTAGATTACTTAGAAAAAGCTGCAAGAATTGCAAAACTTTCTCAAAGAGAAGAAAGGGATTTATTAAGAAGATCTAAAAGCTTAATTTAAATTTGATGCCAAGTTTCAAGGAAAAAGTTTTGGAAGTAGTAAAAAAGATTCCCAAAGGGAAAGTTTTAAGCTATAAAGAGGTAGCTAAAAAAGCAGGAAATGAAAAGGCATTTAGGGCAGTGGGATCAATTTTAAATAAAAACTTAGATCCTAACATTCCTTGCCACAGAGTGATTAGGTCAGATGGTAAAGTGGGAGGTTATAACCGAGGGATAAAGTTAAAGCTTCAGCTTTTAAAGCAGGAAGGAGTTAAAGTTAAAAAATGAAAAGATTTAACTTAAAAGCTTTCTTTTTGTTTCTTTTTCTTGTTTTTGCTTTAGTTGGTTTTTTAGATTCTCTATATCTTACCTTTAAACACTTTAACTCTCAGGCTGCTTTAAGCTGTACAA
>WFWQ01000061.1 GCA_015491015.1 Patescibacteria group bacterium
CTAAATATTTTTTGCAGTATTCCATAGCAGTTAAACTATCTATGCCTTCAATACTTCTTACAGATCCTCTGCTTTCTTCAGAATAGATCTTAAACAGAAAAACAGGCTTTTTAAATTTTTGTACCAATTTAGTTGCAGCTGAACCTAATTGGCTTAACTTCCAATTAGAGCTTCCTTCAAAGATAAACTTTAAATCTTTTTTTTCTGCATTTCTCCAACTAACTTCTTCTACAATTCTTTGAACCATATTTTTCTTTTCCTCAAACTTTTCAAAAATAGCTTTGGCTAACTTTTCAGCTTCTTCAAAATCAGTAGTAGTTAACAATTCATAAGCTTGGTGGATTTTATTTTCGTTAACTTCCCCTGCTCCTAAAATACTAGCTATTTTTTGAGCTAAAGCTTTTTCTCCTTGATTTCGGTCTTCTTGAATTTGAGGCAGTTCAATTAAAGCTCTCAATCCAGGGCGAAAAGTATTTTCTAAGCTTCTAACCCCTTCAGTAATTATCTCCAGATTATCTTCTTCTCTGGGCATCATATCCGCAATAGTTCCTAAAGCTGCTAATTCATATAAACTTTCTCTTAAAGGTCCTTTAAATTTTTCTCCTAATAAAAGTTCGCTTAATTTTAAGACTAAACCACAAGTAGCTAAATCTTTAAAAGGATAATTGTCCCCTGGCTGATGGGGATTGATAAAAATATCAGCTTTAGGCTTTTCTTTAATTATTCGGTGATGATCAATTACTAAGGTAAAAAATCCTAACTCCTTAGCTTTTTCAATTTCTTTTGGACTTGTAGTTCCACAATCTAAGATTATGAGCAAAGCAGGAGCAAAGGTTGCTAACTCTTTTAAAGCCTTTTCTGATACTCCATAACCTTCATTTTCTCTATCCATAAAGTAAACTCTTTCCACATCTAAAGATAAGTTCATTAAAGTATCTCTTAAAATTACAGCAGAAGTTACTCCATCTGGATCTGAATCTGCATAAATTAAAACTCTTTCTTTGTTCTTACCTGCTTGAAGGATCCTTTCTTTAGCTTTTTTGAGATTTTTGATTTCAGATTGCATTTTCTTTTAAAGCTAAAATTCCAGGCAAGGTTCCTTTAGCTATAAACTCTAACATAGCTCCTCCACCTGTAGAAATAAAATCAAATTCTTCTCTAGCTCCAAATTTAGCTAAAGCAAAAATTGTATCTCCTCCTCCAGCTATTCTAAAAGCTTTGATTGTTCTAGCTACTGTATCTGCAATTTCTCTAGTTCCTCTTTCAAACTTTCTATTTTCAAAGTAGCCTAAAGGTCCTGCCCAGACAATCATTTTAGCTGATTTTATGATCTTTTGATACAGTTTGATAGTTTCTGGACCTATATCTAAAGCTAACTCTTTCCTTCCCAATTTTGCTGGGGCTGTGATTTTAATGTAAGTTTCTCCTTCTTTGTCTGCTGAAGCTACTACATCAATTGGAAGATGTAGTTTGGGATTGGTTAAATCCAAAAAGGATAAATCTACTTCCTCTTCTAATAAAGGCTTGTTGATAGCTATCCCTTTAGCTCTGAGTAAGGTGTTAGCTATCTCCCCTCCTAATAAAATGTGATCCGCTTTATCTAAAAATCTTTCTAATACTCCTAATTTACTTTTAATCTTCACTCCTCCAATTATAGCTACTAAAGGTCTCCAAGGATGTAAAATTACATGGCTTAAAACAGCTACTTCTTTAAACATTAATCTTCCTGCTCCAGAGGGTAAGAGTCGGGGTAAAGAAACAATAGAAGCGTGCTTGCGATGAGAATCTGCAAAAGCATCGTTGATATAAATATCTCCTAATAAAGAAAGCTCTTTTGCAAAGTTTAAATCGTTAGCTTTTTCTTCGGGATGAAATCTTAAGTTTTCTAATAAGATAACATCTCCAGGTTTAGCTTTAGCTATTACTTTCTGAGGTAAAGAGCCAGTGCAATCTTCAACAAAGATTACAGGTTTTTCTAAAAGTTGCTCTAAAGGTTTTACTAAAGGTTGTAGGCTTAAATCTTCTTGGTGGCCCAACTTAGAAAGTAAAATAACTTTAGCTTCTCTTTCTAAAAGATACTTTAAAGTTGGCAAAGTTCTCTCTATCCTAAACAAATCTAAAGGATTACCTTCTGCATCTAAAGGAACATCAAAGCTTACTCTTACTAAAACTCTTTTTCCTTTGGTTATTGGTAAATCCTCTAACCTTAACATTTTTTAAGATTCTTTTTTCTTTAGAGCTTTCTCAATGGCTTTTTTTAATTCTTCTTTTGAACCTTCTTTAGATTTTGGTTTTTTAGTTTCAGCTTTTGGATTCTTTTCTAAGCTTTGAGTTTTAGCTGGAATTTCTTTTAAGGAAACTAAACTTTCTTGAACTTCTTCTTTCTTTTTACTAATTCCTAACTTTTTCCTGCACTTTTTGCAAAAAACTGGTCTTTTTCCATCTGGTTGAAAGGGAACTTTAGTTGGTTTTTTACAATTATCGCATATAACATCGTACAATACAACTTCTGCAGGTTCTATAGGAATTTGGCCTAAAAACCCTGCCCACTTGGCAATCTTTTCTTCAACTTTTCTCCTTTCCACTCCATAATTTTGCCTTGAAACTTTAATAATCTTTTCTTTATGAGAAACTTCAGGTTTAGATTCAGGAGGTAAAGTTACAGCGGAAAAAGGCCTTGTAGTTACTCCATCTACAGTAAGTTTTGCTACAATGTGGTACTTAGGGAGATTAACTAAATCTTGACGATTGAACTCAGGATAAAACTCTTTCTCTAAAAATTCAGCATCCTCAGGGCCTACTCTAAAAACTGCTATGCTTCCCACATTTCCAAAAACAGCATCCCTTAAATAAGTAGACTGAGAAGTAGTTAATCCTTCTTCAAGTTGAGATATGTATTGATGAGCTAAAATCAAGTTGAGGCGATACTTTCTGGCTTCAGATAAAATAGTTGCAAAAGCTTCGGTAGCAAAGTTTTGAAACTCATCTACATAGAGATAAAAATCTTTTCTTTCCTCTTCAGGGATATCTACTCTTGACATTGCTGCTAACTGAAGCTTGGTGACAATTAAAGCTCCTAAAAGCAAAGAGTTTTCTTCTCCTACCCTTCCTTTAGAAAGATTTACAATTAAAATTTTGCCTTCATCCATTATCTTTCTTAAGTCAATTTTGGATTTTACTTGGCCTAAGATGTTCCTAATTAAAGGATTGGAAATAAATTGGCCAATTTTGTTTTGCACTGCTGCTGTAGCTTCAACTTCGTATCTCTGAGGATATCTGGCAAACTCATTCTGCCAAAAGGCTTTTACAATTGGATCTTTTAGCCTTTCTACAATTTTCTCTCTGTACTCTTTATCACTCAAAATTCTGTGCACTCCTAAGATGGTTGAATTTGGAACTTCTAAAAGAGCTAAGATGGCATTGTGCAAAAGATATTCCATTCTTGCTGACCAAACATCGGGCCAAATCTTTTTAAAAGTAGCCATTAAACCTGAAGCTACCAAATGCCTATACTCTAAAGGAACTTTTTCCATAGGATTGAAAGGAATAGGGTAATCTATATCTGCAGGGTTAAAATAGACTACATCGTTAATTCTTTTTTTAGGAACAAAATCTAAAAGATTTTCAGCCGCTTCTCCGTGAGGATCTATAAAAGCTATGCCGTTTCCAGCTCTTATGTCTTGGATAGCCATATTTTGAAGCAAAGCTGTCTTTCCCATTCCTGTTTTTCCAATTACATAAAGGTGTCTTCTACGGTCATCCTTTTTGATTCCAAACTTTTTATACTCTCCTCTAAAAGTAGTTTTTCCAATGTAAATGATCTCTTCTGGCATAATTTATTAAATTTATTCTTCTTTGGGAACTTCCTTTGGTGCTTCTCTTCTCTTAGTAGGAACTCGAGGCAAAGCTGGAGTAGGAGCCACAATTTGGCTTGGAAAGTGATACAAAGAAGCTAACTCTTCAGTGTTTAGTACAAAAACTCCATCTAAACCTCCAGGAGTAGGAGATTTAGGCCAAGTGGGAGTAGCTCTTTTTTTGTATAATCTAAATATCTTTCTTTTTCTTTTTTTAAGCCTAATATTCACCATAAAGTGAGTAATGGAAGTTACAGTAGGTTTTAAAGGTCTTAATCCATTTAAATTTTCAGTAGAAAACTGATTAAAGAATCCAATTGGGATTTTGACATTTTCTTTAGAGAAAACCTCTTTTTCGCCTAAATAGATAAATCTAATGTGGCACTCGTGCATCTTTTTTGAAATTTTGCTTTCTATAGCAGAAATTACATCTAATTCTCCTGGGGTACGCATTAAAGTTGCGGGAGGAGGAGGCACATTTTCTTCTTTCTTTTCCTTCATCCCAAATAACAATATCTTCATAGCTTCTACAAAGATAGGCTGAGGTTTTGGCTCTTTTGCTATTTCTCTTCCAAACAGCTTTTCAATTAAAGCTTTAGCTCTATCTTGGTAATTATTTTGTTCATTTCTTACTGGAGTTAAAACCATTTGAATCCACATCTGCTCACCTTTTTTTAATCCTGCTAATCCTTCTAAAAGTTCAGTTAAAGGATCTATTCTTTCTTGCTCTTCAGGCAATCCTCCTTCTGAAGGTTCAAAATCTTTGTAAGTTCTAATTGGATAGACATCTTCCTTCTCGGTTCTAAAACTACATCCCCATAGATCCCAATTAGGATTATCTGGAAGATTAGAAGGGACACTCTCGGTATAATCTGGGAATTCGGTTATCTCTACATCTGGATACTGAGAATAAATTGCTACTTCTGCCATCTTTCTAAAAGTTTGAGGCACTCTTATTAAGAACTTTATTTCTCCTTCGATAGAAACTATTTCTAAAGAATAGGAAAGTTGGTATTTGCCGTCTATCCACTTTTCTTTCCAGTTTGGAACCTCATATATGCTCCACAAGCTTGCAAAGACATTTTCCATGCTTTTAATAGGCTTTCTAACTTCAGGAGGGATTTTTATTTCTAAAATTACATAATCTTGAGTAGTGCTCCATAGTTCTTGTCTCCACCAAAGCCAAAGCTCTGAGAATTTAGGCCATAAAATTAAAAATAAAAACAGCCACCAAAAAGTTTTTAAGAGTTCCCAAACCAGTCCTCCTATCAAAAACAATGTTGAATAGAACTCGTTTTGAAAATCTGTCATCAGGAGAATTATTTTTACCTAATTAAAGTATATCTTCCTTTTTTGTCTTTAACAAATAAGTTTTTATCTAAAAGAGCTAAAGATATAGTGTTTTCTTTTACCTTCCTTTGAGCTAAAACTTTAGTAATAATTTCCTCTTTAGTTAATCCTCGTTTATATTTCTTTAAAATGTCTGCAATTATCTCTTTGACTGTTCCAGGTTTGTATCCTAATTCCTTTAAAGCATAAATTCCTCTTCCTACCAAAACAAATCTTTCATCTCTAATTAACTCATTGTGAACAGTTTGAGGAAGAGCTTTTTTATCCCCCTTAAAAATCTCATTTATTGCCTTAGTAATTTCTCTAAAGTGCATAGGCTCTTTTCTAAGTTTTAACACTAAATAGGCTTTATCTCTAACTCCTTTTAATACTATCTCTGGCCATTCTGATATTCCATAATAAGAGTGAGGCCCTTGTTCTATTTTTTTAGAAGCTTCCACATAAGAAAGAAAATGATTTTTGTCTAAATCAAAGGCTAAGGTGCCAATCTTGTAAAGTTCTTCCTCGTCAACTAATTCTTTCTTTTTTCTTAAATAGCTCTCTAAGTGTTTAATTAACTTTAAAGCCTTACTTATCGCTTTTTCATCAGTTAGCCATAAAGTATAAAACTTATCATCCTCCTTTCTTCTTTTGGTTTTTTGATGTAGATGTAAAAGAAGAATTAACAATCCCTGGCTCTCTTTTTCGGGAATTAAGTTATCTAAAAGTTTATCTTCTCTTTTTAATCCTCCTTGAGATTCTAAATAGCCTTCTAATTCTTCAAGTGCATCTTTAACCTTATCTAATTGATTTTTAAGTTTTGATAATGCTGTATTTTGGATTTGTCTTACTCTTTCTCTGGTAATATTTTCTTTTTTTCCTATTTCTTCTAAAGTATGTTTTTTGTGCCCGAAGAGACCAAATCTTTTAATCAGAACTTTTTGATATCTTTTAGGTAAACTATCTAAGAGTAAAATGGTAGCTTTTAAGGCTTTGTTTTTCATAAAAGCATTTTAAAATTTCAAAAAACAAGCCATTTTTTGATAATAGAACTCAAACTTAAAAAAGTCAAGATTCAAGATTGTGTTTTTCTTAAGTAAATTTCTGTTAATATTGGGCCGACAAAAAAGAGGGAAGAGTAAGTTCCAACCAATATCCCAAAAATTAGCACTAAAGAAAAATTAAATAAGCTTTTAGCTCCATAAAATAACAAAGAAAGCAAAACTAATTGGGTGGTGAAAGTAGTACTTATAGATCTTCCTAAAACTTGGTTTAAAGAAGAATTAACTAATTCTGGAAAAGGTAAAGCTTTACTGGTTTTAGTAAGGTTTTCTCTTATTCGATCTAAGATAACTACAGTGTCGTTAACCGAATATCCTGCAATAGTTAAAATTGCTACTAAAATTGGGATTGTAAATTGGATGGAAAACTTATATCCTACGAAGCTAAGAAATCCTAAAGTTATTAAAATATCGTGAGCTAAAGCTATTACGGTTAAAGCTCCATACACCCAAGATTTAAATGGCCATTTTAGATCTCTAAAGGTTAAAGCTACATAGATTAATATCGCAATTAAAGAAAGAAAGATTAAAATCAAAGCTTTTTCTCTTAACTCTTTTCCGATAATAGGGCCTATTTGTTCTAATCTTAGCAAATCAAATTGAAAGCCTCTATCTCGAAGTTTGTTTAAGAAATCTTTTTGAGTTTGTTCTTGAAAAGATTGAAACTTAATTGAAACTGTCTTTTCCTTAGAGTTATATTGCAAGATAGGATTTGAGATTTTGCTCTCTTTTAAAATTTTTTGAAGTTCTTGAGAAGAAGGCACTTTAGAAATAAACTTTAGTTCAATTAAAGTTCCTCCGGTAAATTCTATTCCTAAGTTAAGTTTAAAAATAATCAACATTAACAAAGAAGCAAACAGCAAAATTCCAGAAAAAAGAAAGTAAACTTTCCTGTATTTTATAAATTGAATTTCCATTTTAAATTATTATTCTTTTAAGCTTAGCCAAAGGAGTAAGGCTAATTAAAGTTAGCAATAACTTGGTAACTACAAAAGCAGTAAAAATATTAACTCCAAGACCTAAAGCTAAAGTTAATCCAAATCCTTGAACAAATCCACTTCCCAAAAAGAACAAGATCAAAGCTACCGCAATAGTGGTGATATTTCCATCTCTTATAGCTGGCCAAGCTCTTTGAAAAGCAGGAGCTATAGCAAAAGATAAGTTTTTAACTTCTTTTAACTCTTCTTTTAATCTCGAACCTATTAAGATGTTAGCATCAATCGCCATTCCTAAAGACAAGATAAATCCTCC
>WFWQ01000062.1 GCA_015491015.1 Patescibacteria group bacterium
AATTGCTAATGTTTTAAGTTTAGGATTTAATATATTTTCTGGAATAAAGGTTTTGCTTTTAAATTTTATTTCTTTATCTTTTGCAGTTTTGAATGGTTTTTACTTTAACAAGACTTGGACTTTTGATTCTAAATCGCTAAAGGTTAAAGAGGAGTTTTTAAGATTCATTTTAGTAGTTGGTAGCGGAATACTTTTAAATAGTCTTTTGGTATATCTCTTTACTACTTATCTTAAACCTGGTTTCATTTCATCCCTTTTGTGGTTTAATATAATAAAAGCCATAGGAGGTATATTGATGATAGCTTGGAACTTTTTAGGTTATAAATTTTTGGTGTTTAAATCTTAATTAAGAGCTATGAATAAAGTTTTATACCGAAAATATAGACCTACTAAATTTTCAGAAGTTGTAGGTCAGAAAGAAGTAATTGAAGTTTTGACTAAAGCTGTAGCTTACGATAAAGTTGCTCACGCTTACTTATTTGCAGGACCTAAGGGTACAGGTAAGACTACCGTAGCTAGGATTTTAGCTAAAGCTGTAAATTGCGAGCTTAGAAAGCCAGGAGAGTACGAACCTTGCAATCAATGCAGCTCTTGTTTAGAAATTATGTCAGGTAAAAGCTTGGATTTAATAGAAATGGATGCTGCCTCAAATAGAGGGATAGATGATATTAGAGCTTTAAGAGAGCAAACTAACTTTGCCCCTTCTTCAGCCAAATATAAGTTTTATATTATCGATGAAGCTCACCAACTTTCCAAAGATGCAGCTCAAGCTCTTTTGAAAACTTTGGAAGAACCTTTATCTAATACCGTGTTTGTTTTAGCTACTACTGAGTTTAATAAAATCTTACCAACAATTGCTTCCAGGTGCCAGGTTTTTCATTTTAAAAGATTAACCAGAAAAGAGATCATTTTAAAACTTTCCAAAATAGTAGCGGCAGAGGGGATAGAAATTGAACCTTCTGCTTTAGAGCTTATAGCTAGCGTTTCTGGTGGAGCTTTGAGAGATGCAGAAACTAATTTGGAAAAGGTAATTTCGTTGGGGGATTCAAATCACAAGATTACCCTTGAGGAGGTTAAAGAGATCTTAAACGTTCCAGATATCGACTTGGTTATTGATTTAGCTAATTCTTTATTAGCAAAAGATTTTAAAAAAGCTTTCGAAATTATAGAAGAGGTTAAGAACTCAGGAAAAAACTTTCAAGATCTTTTGCCTCTTTTACTTGACTATTTTAAAGAGCTTTTGATGCTTAAAATAGCTTTTGAAAATGCGGAAGAGCTAATTGAACTTCCTTTAACTACAGAACAGATTGAATCTCTTAAAAACCAAGCTCAAAATTTTGAGGAATCTTATATCCGAAAAATTATAGAAATACTTTTAGAGTTGGAGTCAAAAATAAAAAATACTTCTTTTCCAGATTTAGCTTTCCAGGTTGCAATTTTAAAACTTAAAGAAGCTTGATTTTAAAAGTTGAAGTTTTATAATTTAATGAGATTCCAATTGCGGGGTGGTGTAACTGGTAGCACAGGGGACTTTGGATCCCCTGGTCCAGGTTCGAGCCCTGGCCCCGCAGCAACTAAAAAGCCTCGGGTAATCTTACCCGAGGCTAATTTAATCTTGATATCCAGTCTACAACTGCTTTCTGTTTTATCTCCCATAAAGAAGTTTTGGAAGAAAAAGTCGCTATCAATTCAAATCCATATCCTCTGTCATAATAAAGCTCTAACTGGATACCTTTATCAATTAAAAGATATCCTTTAGGGAGAGAAATAGAGGTCTCTCTTCCCGCCTTCACTGGAATGCCTAAAAACTTTCTTATTTTTCTGTAAATCTTCTTAAGTCTTGATCTCATTCTCTCCCTCCTTTCAGCTTTGGATCTTTCTTCATACCTCAAAATTAAATTTAAATCAAGCCCTCTTTCCAAAATGTTCAATTTTTTTCACAATCGCGAAAATTTTGCGCACCGAAAAATTTTGACTTTGTCAATGCCAATTTCCTTTGTCATACAAGACTTTTCACATACCGGATGTGTGAAAAATTAATTAAATAAAAAAGGCAGGGAGGTTTTTAGAGGCTGAGCAAAAACCCTGAGGGTAAGGAGGTGAACCCCTCAGGTAAAACTCTGGCCTCTCTCCCTGCCTTAGGTGGTGATAGGTGGTGAGAGTAGGAAGGCAGGCGACCTTTTTTAAAGATACTCTTATTAACCTGATTTGTCAAGTAAACCAACTTATGATTTTATTAACAGCATAAATGAGATAATACACGATTACATAAAGAACCACATAAAATAAGGCTAAAATTACCGTCCACATTCCCATAAAGATACTTACCCAAAATAACTTTAAGATCCATCTCTTTAAAAATCTAGCTAACTTTTTAAGGTTCATTGATTTACCTCCTCTGATTTCTGATTGGTCTCTTTTAATTTATAGAACAATCTTCTTCCAAATCTCAAGTCTATATATTCTAATCTCTCAAGATTACCTTTAATTTCGGGATTATTGGTTAAAAGATAATATAAGTTTTCAACTTGAAAGGGAATGCTGTCTTCCAAATTAAATATGATTTTAAAATCTGAGTTAGTTATAACTTCTGTTTCCTTTGGAGATTTCCTCACTATTCTTTTTATCTTGAATTCCTGGAATCTGTTCTCGAGTTCTCCTTGAATGGTAATGAGTTTTGAAAGTTCAAAAGGATTAATTATACTTTGGCCTAATTCTCCTGTTTTCAATTCTTCATTTAAATAAAACACTGGCAAAGATTTAGATTGAGCTAATATTTCTTTGGCTTCGCTTTCTTCTTCTCCTCCTAATTTAAAAGCTACCCCTTCTGTATCTACAAAATAACATATTTTAGCGCAAATTAAAGCTACAGGTTCTCTTTCTTCGATCAAAATTAAAATTTGATTAGGAAACTTTCTTTTAATTTCAATTTTTTTAATCTGAGGATAAAC
>WFWQ01000063.1 GCA_015491015.1 Patescibacteria group bacterium
ACTTTAGAGGAAGTAGATAAAATTTCTCTCTCTATTAAGTCTAAGCTAAAAGCTAACTTAACTCCTCAAGAGCTCAAAAGCTATATTGCTTTTTTTAACCAAAGTTCTTCTTTAGATAAGCTCTCTGTAGCCTCGTCAGATTTAGTTTGTGATGATTTAGGAAAAGATAGCACTTTGTGGATTTCCCATTCTGCAATTTCAGATTTTAAAAAGTGCCATCTTCTTTACTATTACCGCAATGTTTACAAATCCCCTTTAACTGATAGGAAGATTGAAATAGTAAAGCCTTATACTTCTTTAGGTAATGCGGTGCATAAAGTTATTGAAGAAGTAGCAAATTTAAATCCCCAAGATAGAGAAAAGGTTTCTTTAAAAGAAATTTTGACTCGTATCTGGAAAGAAAATTACCAAGGGGAAAAAGGAGGGTTTAAAACTACCCAAGAGGAGAAAAGCTATTTTAATCAAGCTTTAGAAATGCTGGAAACCTTTAGAAAATCTGAGATCTTTAAAAAGCCAGCTTTACTTCCTGAAGAAATGTTTAAAGTTAAAATTTTAGAAAGTTCTCCCAAGCCAGCTTATTTGGTGGGAAGAGTAGATTGGATTGAAATTTTAGAAGACAATTCAGCTCATATTGTAGATTTTAAAACTGGTAGAAAGTTAGAAGAGGAAGACTCTTTGCAGTTACCCATTTACTATCTCTTATCTGCTTATAATTTAGAATATCCAGTTAAAAAAGTGAGCTACTTTTACTTAAGAAGAGATGAAGAACCTTCTTCTTTTCAAGTGATGTCTATTTCTGATTCTTTGCCTTTGATTTATAATTTAGCTGAAAAAATTTTAGAATTGAGAGAAGTGGGAATTTACCGTTGTACCGCTCAAGATCCTTCTAAATGTGAATGCCAAGAATACCGCCAAGTAGTTGAAGGTAAAGGAAAATGGTTAGGAACAAGCTCTAACAATAGAGAATTATATATAATTTAAAAACAATGCCCAAAAAGATAATCTTTGCAATAATAGATGGATTGGGTGATGAGTCTATTCCTGAGTTTCAAAATCTTACCCCTTTAGAAAAAGCTGAAACTCCAACTTTAGACTTTTTGGCAGAAAAAGGAGTAACTGGTGTAGTTCAACCTTATAAAAGAGAAGACAAAGAACCTACTTCCGAAGATTCTCATTTAGCTTTATTTGGCTATCATCCCGCAAAATTTAGTCCAGGAAGAGGAGTTTTAGAAGCTTTAGGTTTAAATATAGATTTGACTCCTGAAGATATCTGCTTAAGAGGGAACTTTGCTACTTTAGATGAAAAAGGAACTATAGTTGATAGAAGAGCAGGAAGAATTAAAGATACCGAGGATTTAATTAAAGCTATCTCTAATATTGAGATTGAAAGAGTGAAATTTTTAGCCTTTAAAGGTTTAGATCACAGATTGGTTTTAGTAATGCGAGGGAAAAATCTGTCTCCAGAGATTACCGATGGAGATTTAAAACAGGGAGGGATTAAGCCTTTGAAGATTTTGCCTAAAAAAGATATACCTTCTGCTAACTTTACAGCTAAAATTTTAAACCTGTATTTAGAAAAAGTTAGAGAAATTTTAAAAACCCATCCTACTAACTTACAAAGGGAAAAAGAAGGACTGTTACCTGCTAACTTTATTCTCTTGAGAGGAGCAGGAAAAATAAGAGAAGTTAAAAGTTTCAAAGAAAAGTATGGTTTGAAAGCTTTATGTGTAGCAGGAGCTCCTCTTTACAAAGGAATAGGAAGATACTTAGGAATGGAAGTTTTAGAGTTTAAAGAGATTAAAGGCTTACCTGATGATGATTTAAACTTTCAAGTTAAAAAGGGTTTAGAATATTTAAAAGATTTTGATTTTATTTTCTTGCACTTTAAAGGAGCAGATAACTTAGCTGAAGATGGGAAGTATCAAGAAAAGAAAGATTATTTAGAGAGATTAGATGAAGCTTTTAAAATCTTTTTGAGCTATAATTTAAAAGAAGTTTTATTAGTAATTACTGGAGATCACTCTACCTGCTCTTTAAAGAAATCCCATTGCTCTCTACCAGTTCCTATCTTAATTTGGGGAAGTTCTCATCAAGATGGAGTTAAGAAATTTGGGGAAAGTTTTTGTAAAGAAGGAAGTTTGAAAACTCTTTATCAAACTGAAGTAATGAACATTGTTTTACATTTACAAACTCAATGAAACTTTTAGATTGGTTAAAAAAAGCTCAAAGAGAAAAGTTTGCTATTTGCCAGTTTAACTTTTCTTCCTCTCATCAGTTGAGAGGTATAATCTTAGGGGCTTTAGAATCAAAGGCTCCTTTGATTTTGGGAGTTTCTCCTGGAGAAGCTAACTTTTTAGGTTTAGATTATGTAGTTTGGGAAGTTAGATTTTGGAAAGAGAAGATTTTAAAAGATCTTAAAATTGATTGGCCTTTGTTTTTAAATTTAGATCACGCTAAAGAGTTGAGCTTAATTGAAAAAGCTTTAAAGTTAGGTTTTGATATGGTCCACTTTGATGGTTCCAATCTACCTTTTGAAGAAAATTTAAGCCAAACTAAAGAAGTTAAAAAGTTGGCTCAAAGTTTTAAAGCTTTAGTAGAAGGAGAGATAGGCAAGATTCCGACCGTTTCTTCTCAGCTTTACTCTAAGCAGTTTAAGATAGAAAAAAGCTTTTTAACAGATCTCAGAGAAGCTGAAATTTTTGTCAAAGAAACTAAAGTTGACCTTTTAGCTCCAAGTTTAGGAAACTTTCACGGTGTAGATGTAGACTTTGAAAATCCTCATTTAGATCTTAAACTTTTAAAAGAAATTAAAGAAAAGGTAAAAGATACCTTTTTGGTGCTTCACGGAAGCTCAGGAACCCCTAAAGAGGATCTTAAAGAAGCTGTAAAATTTGGAATTTCAAAAGTTAACATTAACACTGACTTAAGATTAGCTTTTGTAAAAAAGCTTGAAGAAAAAATCTGTAAAGAAAAAGAGATCAAACCTTACAAATATTTAGCTCCAGCTGAAGCAAACCTTAGAAGAGAGGTAATATCCAAACTTTCCCTCTTTAACTCCCAAGGAAAAGTAAGCTTTTAGCTTATGCAAGATAATATTATCGAAGAGATAAAATCCAGGCTGGATATTGTGGATGTGATAGGGGAGTATGTTAATTTAAAAAAGGTAGGAGCTAACTATTCTGCTTTGTGTCCTTTTCACTCTGAGAAAAATCCTTCCTTCTTTGTTTCTCCTTCCAAGCAAATTTGGCACTGTTTTGGAGCTTGTTCTGAAGGTGGAGATATCTTCAAGTTTATAATGAAAATAGAAGGGGTAGAGTTTGGTGATGCTTTGAGAATCTTAGCTAGAAAGGCGGGGGTAGAACTTAAATCCAAAGATCCAAAGTTAGCTTCTTTAAGGAGCAACCTGTTTGAGATTAATGAGTTAGCTTTAGAATTTTTTAAACAAAATTTATGGGAAGGCTCCGAAGGTAAGAAAGCTTTAGATTATCTTTTAGAGAGAGGGTTAACTAAAGAAAGCATTGAAGCTTGGAATTTAGGTTTTGCTCCTTTTGAAGAAAAAAAGCTTTCTGATTTTTTGATCTCCAGAGGATTTTTGCCTAAAGATATTGCTAAAGTTGGCCTTTTGGTTTTTGAAAATCCCCAAGACCCTTCTTCTTACAAAGATAGGTTTAGATGCAGAATAATTTTTCCAATCTTCAATGTCTCAGGACAAGTTATAGGTTTTGGAGGAAGGATTTTAAAAGAAGACTCTTTAGCCCCAAAATATCTTAATATTCCCAACACTTTGCTTTATGACAAAAGTAAAGTTTTATATGGAATAGACAAAGCTAAGTTAGCTATGGTTAAAGAAGATTTTTGCATAATTGTAGAAGGTTATTTAGATGTGATTTTAGCTTGGCAAACTGGAACTCAAAATGTGGTAGCAACTTCAGGAACTGCCTTAAGTGAAAATCATTTAGAAATCATTAAAAGATATACCCAGAACTTAGTTTTTGCTTTAGATTCAGATTTAGCAGGTAAAAAAGCTACTAAAAGAGGAATTAACTTAGCTCAACTTCAAGATTTTAAAGTTAAAGTTGCTTTGCTCCCTTTTGAAAAAGACCCTGCGGATTTAGCTAAAGAAAATCCTCAAGCTTGGAGAGAAAGTATTGAAAAAGCTAAAGAGGTGATAGAGTTTGTTTTAGCTTCAGCTTTGCAGGAGGTAGAGAATCAAGAGAATCTTACTCCAGAAGAAAAAGTCAAAGTTTGTGAAGAGGTTTTACCTTATATTAAAAGAGTTCAAAATAAGATAATAAAAGAGCATTGGATTAAAGAATTAGCTAAGATTTTAAAAGTTTCAGAAGAATCAATTAGAGAAGAGTTCGCTAAAATAAAGCTTGAAGAAATTTCAGGCGAACCTTTGGAAAAAGAGAAAGCTAAAGTTAAAGAGTCTAAGGTTCAACATAGAAAAGAGGCTTTAGAACAATTAATTTTAACCTTTTTAATCCAAAACCCTTTATCTTTAAAAGAATTTGATTTAGAATATAAAGAATCTCTTTTTACTCCGCAGATTTTTAATCTCCTAAAAAAGTTAGTTTCTGCTTTAAAAGAAAGCAAAGAAATTAAAGAGGCAAGTATTCTATCTATCTTAAATCCTCAAGAAAGAGAGCTTGTCAGCTCTATTTTGCTAAGGTTTGAAGTTAAGGGGGGAAAGATTAAGAAAGAAGATTTTCAAAAAGCTCTTTTGGAGTTAGAAAAAGAAAAAGTTAAAGAAGAGATTGAGAAAATTAAAGAAAAGATTAATATTTTAGAAAGAGAAGATCCTAACTCTCCTGC
>WFWQ01000064.1 GCA_015491015.1 Patescibacteria group bacterium
CTCTCAACATTAAAATATATCTTTATATTTTGAAGAGTCTGCTTTTTGGAAGTTCTTTTCTAGCTCTTTTTTTATTTTTAGAACCTTTTGATATCTTTTGGTATCTAACTGAATGATTTTGACCTTTGGATTTGAATCTATGTCTTTCCCCTTTTCAATCTTAATCAATAAGAATCCTACAACTATTCCTAAAGCTAAGGCTAAAAAAGCTAAGAGAGCAAAGTGAATAAAAATAAAATCAAAAATAGCATTTAGATTTATTAATTTTATTTTAGGTAATTTAATAGGCATACAATTGAATATCTAATTTCATTGCAGGGAAAGCTTCTGATTTTTCTTTTTTCTCTTCTTTCTTAGTTATAGCAAGATTTTCTATTTCAATTAAGTAAGGCAAAGATTCGAGCTTCTCTATGAAAGTGGCAAGCTGGGGAAATTTGCCTTTAGTTTCAATGCTAAACTTTAACTTTTTAAATCTCTTTTCTTCTTCGGGAGAAGAGGCTAGGATCTCAAAATTTGAAATCTTTAGCTCTTCAAAAGTAGTTTCAATTTTAGAAATGAATTTTACTGGCTCTTTGGCTAGAGCTAAAAAGGAATAAACTTTTTCTAAAGAGTTCTCTCTAGAGGTTAACTCTAAAATCTCTCCAGAAAGTTTCTCTAATTTCTTTTTCTTTTCCTGGAGAACTTGAGCTAAGTTTTCTCCTTCTTTTTGAGGAAATTCTTGGGAAAGTTTAGATTTAATCTCTTTAATTTCTTTGCGGTAGTTTTCTATCTCTTTTTTTAGATCTATCTCTTTTCGATACTTTTGGTTAAAGTTAAGCAAGACTTCAATTTGGTTTTTTTTATTTTTAATTTCCACATTTTCAAGTTTTAACTCTTTTAAAGCTTTGATTGTTTCTCTAGTTAAAAGAAAAGGTACAAAGTAGATAAATGCCAAATTTCCAATTAAAAGCAGCCAAACCAATTTTTTATTGCTTCTTAGAGTTTCCATTTATTTTTAAACTTATTAAAAACTTGATGTTTTCTTTTTTGACCCAATTTAAAGGAGGAAAGTTTACTTCTTTGAACTCAGGGATCTTTTCTAAGTTTCTCTTGAATTCCAGTAATAGCTCTCTAGTCTTTGCTTTTCCGGTTAAAGATATCATTTGAGCTGAAGAATTGTAAGTTAAGCTTGAAACTTTTAGCCCTTCAGGTAAAGCTTTGCTAATTTCTAAAAGAAGCTTAGCTAAGAGGATTCTATTTTGATAGAAACTTTCAATTTTCTTTAAAAGAAAGTTTGTTTTCAAAATCTCCTCTTTTGTTTCTTTTAAGATTTTTGTGTTTTCTTGAGCTATTAGGTTTTCTTTGAAAGCTTTAGCTAAGCCTAAGTTAGCCTTAGTTTGATAGTAAAAGTAAAGCATTACCAGGGAAAAGCTTAGTTCTGCTATAAATATTAAGCAAAAAGTCAAAAATATTCTTTTTCTTTGTTTTCTTAAAATTATTTCTTTTTGGATTTCCTCGGGAGTAAAATTAATCATAATTTTGGTAAAAGGCACCTAAAGCTAAACCTAGAGTGATAGAATAGCTTAAAGCTTCTTTTTGAGAAATAGGTTCTAAGTTTTCAATTGGCGAAGGAACCAGATTTACTAAAGGGTTTGCAATTTGAACTTCAGTATTTAGGTAATCTTTAACTAACTCTTTTAAACCTTTAAGCTTAGCCTCTTTGCCAGATAAGAATACTCTTTTAATTTTGTTTCCTTTAGTTAACTTATGTTTTTCTTTTTCCAAATAATAGTCTACATACTTTTTGGTTTGTTCTAAAAGGTCTATCAAGGGAGGCAAAATAATTTCTCTTAACTTTTCTTCTTTTACTACTTTCTTTTCTAACTCTCCTGCTTGACTAGTAAAAGTAACTTTTTCTATTTCTAAAATCCCGTACTTTTCTTTTAAGACTTGAACTTCTTTTTCTTTAATCTTTAAGCTCTTTCTAACGATTTCAGTTAAAAGTTTACTTCCAATTGGAATAGAAGAGCTAAACCTAACTTTGGATCTTTGAACAATGACTACTAACGTTCTTTCTTCTCCGAAATCTAAAATAAGATTAATATCTGATAAATTACAATAAGTTTGAGGAATTACACTTCTTACTAAGGCTTTAGATTCAGGTTCAATTCTCAAAGGTAAAAGATTAGCCAACTTTAAAAGATTGATTAGTTCTTTTATCTTTTCTTTTTTAACTGCTCCTACTAACACGTGGAGGTGATTTTTAGTAGCTTCTAAAATCTCAGCGTCTACTTGAGCTGAATTTAAGGGGATAGGAATATAGTTTTGAGCTTCATAAATAGCAGCTACTTTTGCTTTCTCCTTTGATAGTTTAGGTAAAGCTACTAAAGTTAAATAAACTTCTTTTTCTGAAACTTGGGTAATAACATACTTAAACTTACTTAATCCATTGTCTTTTAAACTTTCTTTAATCAAGCTAGCTTTTTCTTTTAAAGTAGAGTTAGGAACAAAAGGTTTAGAAAATAGCTTTTCTATCTTAAAAAACTTTCCTTCTTTCTTTAACTTCCCTACTTTAAAAAAAGTTTCTTGTATTTCTAAGCCAATCGGCTCTTCTTTTTCAAAAAGCCATTTCATTTTTACTTTAAGTTAAAGAGTTCAATTAGAGTAGGAGAGAGCTTAAGATAGTAAAAGCTGGTAAATTCTCTTCCAAGTTTAAATTTTAGCAAAAATTCGTCTCTTATTGTTCTCAGTAAATCTAGGGTCCAAGCTAGTTTAGTGTCTTTTAAAATTCTTTCCGCAAAACATCCTCCTCCCCCACCTCCTCCTCTATTAATCCTTTTGCTTTTTACTTCAAAGCTAGTTTGGGTTTGAGCAGGTTTATAAAAAGCATCTCCTGCAAAATATACCTTCAGAGCATAAGTTCCTGGCGAGAGATCTAAATTAAAGGATACCGAAGTTTCTCCTAAAGAATTAGTGGTGTTAGCTCTTTTAATTGGGCCTAACTCAAATACTATTTTCTTTTGCGAGAGATTACCAACTGAGTTATCTTGTTCTGAAATCTTTGCAGATAAAGTGATAGTTTCATCTTCTACTCCAGAGATAGGGCCAGTATATTGAATAGAAAGATCTTCTTTGTTTACTTTTAAAAGCGAAGAGGTAGAGCTTCCTTTGTAATCTTGATCTCCTTCAAATAAAGACAAAAGAGTGTAATTGCCAGAGGAGAGAGTTATCTTTGTTGTTGCCAAAGCTTCTCCTTCAGAGTTAGTAAAAGATGAAGCAAGATTTTTACCGTCTACTTTCCAAGAAATCTTTTTATTTGCTAGTGGATTAAGTGTCTCTTTTTCTTTTAAGGTAGCTTTAAAAAGAATTTCGTCTGAATATTGCACTTGGTTTTCTCCTTGATATTCTAAGATTGTTTCTTTTTGGAGCAAAGGTTCTTCTTTTGGGGTTTGAAGTAAAGCTAAAGCCTGGGAAGTAAAATTGGCAAAAATTAATCCCAGGAGGATAAATAGTATTTTTTTCATAGCTCTTCCCAATTAAATATTTGAGGATTACCCTCCACAGGAAAGCCTGGTGGAGGATCAAAGTTTAACCTTTGGTCGTAATTTATTTCCGTTTTTAAGTATCCGGAAATAATTTCACCTTTATCGTTTACCCAGGTGAAAGTCCAAGGTTCAAAACTTACAATTGAACCTAAAGTTTCAATATAGCTTCTTTTAGAATAAGTTTTATAAGGTTCACTATCCCAGGCAGGATAATAGTATCTAAACACTCTTCCTTTTTGGGCTATTAGGCTTGCTTTAATTTCTAAATTATTTGGAGCGTAGAGGGGAATGAGAATGTCTTTTTGAGCTATTAATCCTAAAACCGAATTTTCATCTACATAATTAATATTACCATTAATTATGATCTTTTTCAGCTCTTGTTGATTTTCAGGAAGCTTTCCTACAGCTAAAGTTACTCTTCCTAACACATCTCCTTCTACCCAAGCTGTATCTTCTACAAATATGAAATTACACCCTTCTTTTAATTGATAGGTGCCTAAAAAGTTTTCGCTTTTAATGCTATTTGACTCTAATACCCACTCTTTCCCATTGTAACCCCAGACTGGCTCTTTAAGTTGAGTTACCAAAAATACTTCAAAGGTACCGTTAGCTTTAAAGATAAAGTGATAACCCTTTTGATTAGAGTTGGGAAAATAAAATCCTCCTTTTAAGCTTAGCTCTTTAAGTTTAGCTAAATCTTGAGTTATTTTCCCGAAATCCACTGGAGGTACAGGGAATTTCCATAAACCTGCATCTTTTCCTGATCCTTCTCCCCAAATTCCGGGTTTTTCTTGAGGGGGATTACAGCCTTGCTCTTGGGTGCAAAGATAAGTTTCTCTAGCTGAGGTGGCAAGAGAGTTTTGTTCTCCATCCATTCTTATTCCCCCGTTAGAATGAAAAGGTCCTTTAACTTCTTCGTTAATACCAATCCACAGATTGGAGTTAGTTAACAAGGCAAAATCTGCTAAAGACTTTCTTCCAAATTTAGCTTGGATTTTTCTTTTTAATTTGGGAAATTTTAAACTCCATCCTTCAGAGTTTAAGATTACATAGCTATGACAGTTTGAAGGAGGAGTAATTTGAAGCTTAAATTTGCCAACTACTTCTCCTTGGAAGTTTTTAAATTCGTATTCCCCGGAAAAGTTATAATCTTCAGGATATTTTAGTAAACGCCACTTAGCGTATTGAATTCCTGCCTCAGCAATCTGAAAAGCTAACTCTAAACCTTCTTTCTTTTCTTCGGCTTTTAGCCTGGTAATCACTAAAGCTACAGTTCCTCCTATATAGATTAGGAAAATTGCTCCAAAGATTAAAGCTAAAATTGTAATTATTCCTTTTTCTTTCATATGGGCAGATTTCTTAAGGTTATTTCAGTTTGAAGTTCATAATCTTTAGGCGGTCTCTGAGGATCAACATTGATTACTAGTAAGACTCTAATTCTTACTGTGTCTTTTAATCTTGAAGGTAGAGGTAGTTCATTCCCTAAGGCATCAAAGTAAGTAAAGATTGGAGGCACATTTACTACATAAGAGCTTACTATGCTAACTTGTTCTTCACTATTTAAATAGCGAGGAGGACAACAAGTAGGATTAATTACTCCCTTCTTGAGGGTATTTCCTTCTAAAAAGTATCTTACTCTTTCCACTTTAGGATCTTGATCTACATTAGCATGGAAGATTATTTCAAAATCGCCAGCTTTAATTATAGGATAAGAACCATCTTCGCCAGTGCGAGCTTCTCTTAATTCTTTTTGCATAATTTCTAATCCTCTTTTAGCTTCCTCAATAGCTTGAGAAAGCTGAATGGAGAAAGCTTGATTCCGATAGAGGTACAGTACTACTAAGCTAACAGTTATTATGCCTGTAGCAAAAACAAAGATGGCTACTAAAGTTTCAACCAAAGAAAATCCTAAGGTTTTATCGGGGGTTAAGTTTAGCCTCATAACTGGTTGCTCCTGAAATGTTTAAGCTTTGGGTGAAAGTTTGATAACTGGGATGGGAAATTTCAAGGGTATAAGTTCCAGATTCCAAGCCCAAAAATACCGTTTCTCCTTTAGAATCTGTAGGTTGGATTTGTTGATAACCTGTTTCTTGATTTTCTAACTTCACTTGAGCTCCAAAGATAGGTTCTGAGGTTGAAGCGTCTATAGCCTTAACCCAAAGATAATTTGCAGAGGAAACTAAAAGTTTAACTTCTTTATAGCTATTAGGAGGTAGAGTTATAGGTTGTGGAGGAGAAGTATCTTCTAAAGTTATTCCTGTATCTGGATCTAAACTGAGATGATAGATATCTCCTTCTAAGTTAGAGATTAAAATTTCTCCGTTTTCTGAAGTAGTAAGTTGATTTTGGTACTTGTAAATTGGCTGACCTAAACTATCTGTGCCGATAATTTTTTCTCCTCTCAAATTAAAAGTTAAATAAGGAACCTTAGTTTCAGGGTTAGAAGCCAAAACGCTTGAAACTTTGAGAGAACTAACTTTGTCTATAGCAAAGGAGGCTTCGGTAACTTTTCCAGTTAAGACTGTGAGATGAGGTTTTAAAGGATTAGCCACTCCATCTCTTCCATAAGTTCTATCTGAAGAGTAGCCCTCTTTAGAGACTATAACCTTATAACTCTCTATAGCCTCAGGTAGAGCTGAAATCAAAACTTCACCATTTTGATCGGTGTAATAAGTTGAATCTATAGATGGAGAAAGAGTTGGATTTTTGAGTTCGACCTTAGCTCCAAATACTCCTACTCCTTCAAAGTTGATAACCTTTATTTTCAAAGTTCCTCCCGAAATTTCTTCTGCATTAGGGCCGGAAATATAGGTTTCCAAGCTGACTTGCCCTGGAAAAGGGTTTTGAAAGGAGACTTTTATTCTTATTCTCTTGTAATCTCCAGGTTGAGGATCTTGAGGAGCTAATTGATCTGCAGGATCATCTACATAAGATACTGAAGTTTCAACTTTAAATTTTAAGTTGTTTCTAACTATTTCTTCTTCGGGAGGAATATTACCGGAAGGTATTCCTCCAATAGTTCCTATTTCTTGGTAGTTTAAGCTTTTTATTGCTTCTAACTTTTCTTGGGCTATAGTTAAAGCTATTGATTTTGCAGAGTAAAAGCTGATTAGTTTTATCAACAGGGCATATCCTCCTAATATTCCCACAAAAATCAAAGTAATTAAAAATACAGCTACTATTACTTCAATTAAGCTAACTCCTTGGTTCATAAATTATTGTAAACTTCCTAACATTGAATAGATAGGTTGGATCATAGAAACCGCAAAAAATCCAATTACAGCTCCTATAATTAGCATTAGAAGGGGTTCAATGAGAGAAACCAAGTTTTTGGTAGCGGTATTAACTTGATTTTCATAAAAGCTGGCTAAATCTTCTAAGATTTTTGATGTTTCTCCTGTTTCTTCACCTACAGCTAACATTTGCAAAGTGGTAGGATCAAAAAGGTGGGGATACTTTTCTAAAACTACAGAAAGCCTTTGCCCCTTTTCAATTTCAGCTTTAGCTTCTTTCAAGGCATCTTGGTAAAAAGCGTTGGTTGCTACTTGGGAAGTTATTTCTAAAGAGTTTCCAAAAGATACCCCAGTTGCTAAAAGTGTAGCTAGGGTTCTTGAGATATAGCTGAGATTCATCTTTTTAACCAACTCTCCTATGACTGGTAAAGATAAAAGGAGTTTATCTTTTATCTTTCTACCTGTAGGCGTAGAGGTTAAAATCTTTATTCCTACAATTAAAACTAAGAATCCAAGCAAGATCAGCAATAGATTTTCTTTTAAGTTTTCTCCTAAAGACAAGACAAATTTGGTAGTAGGAGGAAGTTCTACTTTAAACTCTTTAAATATTTTAGAAAGTTCTGGGACTACAAAAGTTAACATTCCAATTCCCACTAAGATCATAGTAGAGATTACTACTGCAGGATAAATTAAAGCACTTTTAATTTGGCTTTTAATTTCGTGTTCTCTTTCCATTTGAAAGGCTAAGCTTTCAAAAGATTTCTCCAACGTTCCAGATTCCTCACCTACTCTTACAATGCTAACATATAGCCTAGGGAAAACTTTAGGATATTTAGCTAGAGCAGTTGAAAGAGAAGTTCCTTTAGTAATTTCTTCTTCTATCTTGTTGATTATTCTTCTGAACTTTGGATGTTTTACTTGAAGAGCTAAAGTTCTTAAAGCTTTTTGGAGCGGGACTCCTGAAGCTATCATTACTTTTAGATTTTTGGTAAAAAGGAGTTTATCAGATAAAGGAATATTAAAAAGTCCAGAGAGGTAATCTGGTAAAGATATTGTCTTTTTAGGTTCTTCTAAATTGGCCGAAATTAAAATTAATCCCTTTTCGTGTAATAGTTTGGCTAACTCTAATTTATCTTTAGCTTCTAGGACTCCGGTAACTTTTTCTCCACTTCTTTTGATAGCTTGATAAAAGTACAAAGGCATACTGATAAATTATATCCTTTTTGACTGAAAAGCTGAAGTTTGGTATAAAATTATTGAATTTTTATGCTGGTTGGAATTTTTCTCCAAATTAATCTTTTAGAGTATGGCTTTAGATCTTTTTACTATTCTTTTAGGGACTTTTCTAATGGGCTTGGGAGCTGTTTTGGGTTATTACGCTCGTCAATCTATAGCCAAGAAGAAAGCAGGAACTATAGAAAGACAGCTTCACGAAAAGATTCAAAAGAGTAAGGCTGAGGCTCAAAAGATAATAGAGGAAGCTAAAGCTAAAGCTTACAAGATATTAGAAAGAGCTAAAAAGGAAGAAGCTCAAAAAAGAGAAGAGCTTTTAAAGGTAGAAAGGGCTCTTCTAAATCGCTCTTCTTTATTGGAAGAAAAAGCGGTTATTTTGAGCAAGAGAGAGGAAGAGCTTAAAAGCAAGGAAAAAACGCTCCAGAATTTAGAAAAGGATCTTTCGGTTAAAAAAGAAAAAATAGAACAAGAGTTAGAAAAGATAGCAGGCCTAACTAAAGATCAGGCTAAAGAGTTGTTATTAGAGAGAGCAGAAAAAGAAACTAAGATGGATATTTTAGCAAGGTTAAGGAAGCTTGAAGCTGAAGGGGAAGAAAGATTTCAAAGGAGGGCTAAAGAGATTTTAGCTACAGTGATTCAAAAGTTAGCTGTGCCTCAAACTCAAGAGCTTACTACCACTACCGTACTTTTGCCTTCTGAAGAGATGAAAGGAAGAATAATAGGTAAAGAAGGAAGAAACATCAGAACTTTAGAAAGACTTACGGGGGTAGAAATTCTTTTAGATGAAAATCCAGAGGTGGTAGTACTTTCAAGTTATGATCCTGTAAGAAGGCATATAGCCAAGATTGCTTTAGAAAGGTTGATTGCAGATGGAAGAATTCAACCAGCCAGAATAGAAGAAGAAGTGAAGAAAGCAGAGCAAGAGTTAGAAGAACAGATGCTTCAAGCTGGAGAATCTGCAGCTTTTGAGGCTGGAGTGGTAGGTTTGGATTCTAAACTTTTGAAGATTTTAGGAAGATTAAAGTTTAGAACCAGTTATGGACAAAATGTTCTTTTGCATTCTATTGAAACTGCGCTTTTAGCTGGAGCTTTGGCTTCAGAATTGGGAGCAGATGTTAGAGTAGCTAAAACCGCTGGACTTTTGCACGATATTGGCAAAGCTTTGGACCACAAGGTTGAAGGTTCTCATGTTGAAATTGGAATAAAGATTTTAGAAAAGTTTGGAGTAGACGAAGAAGTAATAAAGGCTATGCGGGCTCACCACGATGAGTATCCTACAGAAACTTTGGAGGCGGTAATAGTAAAAGTAGCTGATGCTATTTCAGGTTCTCGCCCTGGAGCAAGAAAAGATACTCTTGAAAATTACTTAAAGAGGATTGAGGATTTGGAAAAGTTAGCTTTGAGGTTTGAAGGAGTGGAGAAAGCTTGGGCTCTTCAAGCAGGAAGAGAAATTAGGGTATTTGTTAAACCTGAAGAAATTTCAGATGAAGAAGCTGAAATTTTAGCTAAGAAGATAGCTAAGAGTATTGAAGAAGAGCTAAGGTATCCTGGGGAAATTAAGGTTACCTTGATTCGAGAAAAGAGAGTGATAGAATATGCAAGGTAAAAGGTGGGGTGCGCCGAATTGGTAAGGCACCGGTCTTGAAAACCGGCTCCGCCACGAGGCGGATTGTGGGTTCGAGTCCCACCCCCACCGCATTTTTGAGGTTGTTAGTTATTAGTGATTAGTTGTTAGATTTTTAAGCCAATTTTTGAGGAGTTTTTCTTGGTCTTTAGGGGATAAATAAAAATCTTTTTTATTTTTTAGTTTTTGGGTTAGGTCATATAAAATTATTCCTACAGAAACAGAGACATTAAAGCTTTCTACAAATCCTCTTATAGGAATAGTTAAAAAGTTATCTTTTGCTTTAAACCAAAAGTCAGATACTCCTTTTAACTCCGAGCCAAATACTAAAGCTATTCTCTCTTGAGGATAAAAGTTTTCCAAGCTAATAAAATCTACTCCTTTTTTAGGTGGAACTGTAACTAAGATTTTGTAGTTTAAGCTTTTTAGGTAATCAAAAGCTTCTTTTGCCTTTTTGAATCTTTTAATCTCTATCCACTTTTCAGCTCCCAAAGAAACCCCTTTAGAGGGCTCAAACTTATTTTCCCTTTCAATTACTATCACTTCTTGGATTCCAAAGGCATCAGCGGTTCTTAAGATAGCGGAAGCGTTATGAGGTTGATAAACATCTTCAATTACTAAGGTTATAAACTTAGTTCTAAGTTTCACTTTTTCCAAAAGTTTTTTCCTTCTTTCTTCAGTTAAAAGCTCTAAAAGCTCTTTAATTTCTTTTTCCATAAAAATGTTCTTTAAATCTTTCTATCAAGCTTATCTTCTTAGGGTCTAAACTTTGAAGTTTAGCTAAGTAAAATCCTGTCCAAAAAGCTAAAATTAAGCTTTCAATTAAGCTTTGATAGCTATCTTTAATCTTAAGTTTTTCAACTTGAAAACCTTCTTTTTCAAAGATATTTTTAAAGACATTGATTCTCTTTTTAATTTCAAGGGTGTCTTTATCTCTCTCTAAAAGTAGGATGAAAAATAGTTTCTTAGACAAAGTTTTGTTTTCAAAACTTTGAATTTCATTATGCAGAAGTTCAGGGAAAAAGTTTAAAAAGGCAAAAGATTTTCCTGTCTCTTGGAAATTTACTTTAAAAATATAAGCTAAAGGCAAAGTTTCTTGAGAAGAATAAATTAGGACAACTTTTTTAAAAAGCTTTTTAGCTAACTTCTTCCCTTCTTTTCTTAGGCTTTCAGGATTAACCTTCTTTGAAGCTGTTTTTAGCTCTTTTAACTCTCTTTCTCTTTTAGCTAATTTTAAAAGTGCAGTTAGAGAATAACCTAAAGCCATTCTAGGAGGAATATTCTTTTCTGGTATTTCTACTAAAGGAAGCTTTTTAGCTTGAGCTTCCTTTAAGAGTTTTCCTCCAGAAGAAACTATAGCTAAATTTAGCTTTTTCTTTAAAGCTATCTCAAATCCAGATAAAGTTTCTTGAGTGTTTCCAGAATAGGAACTGAAAATTAAAAGAGTTTTAGAATCTAAATCTTGAGGCAAATTAAAATCTTTCCAAGTTGAAATTTGAATGTCTTTAGCTAAGAGTTTAACTAAATCCCCTGCCAATCCTGAGCCTCCCATTCCTACCCATAAGATCTTTTTGAAAGGTTTAATCTTAGCTTGATTTTCTACCTTTAAACTTTTTTGAAACTGTAAGGGAAATTTTAAAATTTCTTTTTCCATCATAAACTTTTAAAATTTTAGCATGCTTTGAATTTAAAAGCTAAAAGTTTTATTCTAAAAAGATAAAAATAGAAAACTTTTATGCTTTTTAAAGAGTTAGCTAACTACTTTGAAAAATTAGAAAAGACTACTTCTCGCAATGAGATGACAGAGATTTTAGCTCAACTTTTAAAAGAAATTAAAGATCCAAAAGAAGCTAAATATTCAGCTTACCTTTCTTTAGGAATTTTAGCTCCCAGTTATGAGCAGGTGGAGTTAAATATTGCAGAAAAGACAATGCTAAAGATTTTAGCTTTATCTTTTGGGGTTTTTGAAAATAAAGTTTTAGCTCTCTTTAAGCAAAAAGGAGATTTGGGAATTGCCGCCCAAGAGTTAGCTAAAAATCAAAAAGGAGAAGATTTATCTATTGCCCAAATTTACCAGGAGCTTTATCAAATTTCTCAATATCAAGGAACAGGCTCTTTGGAGCTAAAGATTAATCATTTTGCCAAACTTTTAAAAAAGCTTTCCCCTTTAGAAGTGAGATATATAGTTAGAATTCCTTTAGGAAAGCTAAGGTTGGGATTTTCAGATTTAACTATCTTAGATGCTATCTCTTTAGCTGAAAAAGGAGACAAGTCTTTAAGACCTTTAATAGAAAGAGCTTATAACTTAGTTGCAGATATAGGGAAGATTGTAGAAATATTTAAAAAAGAAGGGATTAAAGGTTTAGAAAAGATAAAAGTCGTCCCTGGTGTTCCTATAAGAATGTCAGCTGCAGAAAGGGTAACTACTCCTCAAGAAATTATTGAAAAGATGGAAGGTGAAAGTGCAATAGAGCCAAAGTACGATGGGTTCAGGCTCCAAGTTCACTTATTCAAAGAAGGGAAAGACTTAAAAATAAAGTTTTTCTCTCGAAACTTAGAGGATGTAAGTTATATGTTCCCGGATCTAAAAGAAAAGCTTTTAAAGTACAAAGATCACACTTTAATCTTTGAGGGCGAAGCTATAGGTTACAATCCTAACACTGGAGAGTTTTTGCCTTTTCAAGAAACCATTCAAAGGAAAAGAAAATATGACATTGAAGAAATGGCTAAAGATATTCCTTTAAAGCTTTTTGTCTTTGATATTTTATATTTAGATGGAAAAGAGCTTTTAAACCTTCCTTTTATAGAAAGAAGAAAGTTAATAGAAAAGATCTTTCCTCCTCCAGAATCAGAAGAAGATATTGTAGCTACCAATCTTATCTTTACCAAAGATCCAAAAGTGATCCAAGAACTTTTTGAGCAATATGTGAGCGAAGGATTAGAAGGAATTTTAGCTAAAAAGCCTTCAGCTTTATACGAAGCTGGATCTCGAGGCTTTCACTGGATTAAACTTAAAAGATCTTATCACTCTAAATTAGCAGATACCATCGATGCTTTAATTATGGGATATTACAAAGGAAAAGGCAAAAGAGCTGAATTTGGAATTGGAGCTTTCTTAATTGGAGTTTTAGATGAAAAGTCTCAAACCTTCAAAACTATAGCTAAAGTAGGAACTGGTCCTACCGATGAAGAGTGGAGAGAAATTAGAAAAAGGTGCGACCAGTTTAAGGTTAAAGAAAAACCAAAAGAGTATCAGGTGATTAAAGATTTAAACCCAGATGTTTGGGTTAAACCTAAAATTGTAGTAGAGATCACTGCTGACGAGATTACTAAAAGTCCAGTTCATACAGCTTTCCAGGATAAAGAAGGAAAAGGGTTAGGTTTAAGATTTCCAAGATTTTTAAGGTTTAGAGAAGACAAAGATCCTTATCAGGTAACTACCGAGGAAGAGATCTTAAAACTTTATCAGCTCCAAAGGAAATAAGATTTAACCTTCTTGGTGTTTAAAAGCTCTATCACTTACAAAGCTTCTGATTGGTTAATTCAGATAAACTCATTTCGGTGGTAATTTTTATTTGTTGCAATCGCAATTTTCACAATCTGCCCCGCATCCGCATTGATCTTTTGTTCCACAACAAGGACACTTTTCTTCTTCCATAGTTTAAATTTTATTTTGCCTTATTTGATGCCTCCGACCTTTATTTTAATTTTTTAAAATTTTACCTTTCTTATTTGGTTTTATGCAAGGTTTTTTTAAAATTTAATAAATTTAAACTCTCTTCGCACATTCTTATATTTGAAAACTTATACTACCTTCACCTCTGTGATTGAAAATTTTGTTTAGTTCTTTTAAATTTAAAATATATTATGGAAAAAGAAG
>WFWQ01000065.1 GCA_015491015.1 Patescibacteria group bacterium
AGCTTTTAGTAAGGAAAGTTTCAAATGTTATCTCAATTTAGAAAAGTTACCTAAACAAGATACCGAAACCCTTTCTAAGCTAAAAGAAATTATCAATTTGGATCAGATTTTAAAGATAAAAGAAAAAGTTTTTTTGTTAAAGAGAGATTGTTCTAAAGAAGAAATCAAAAAGCTAAAAGAGGTATTGAAAGATAGTTTAATTGTAGAAAAATTTTACCAAAGAGTTTATCCTTACAAGGATTTATTTGCCAAAGTTTTAGGATTTGTTACAGCGGAAGGAAAAGGACAGTATGGAATAGAAGGTTTTTATGATGAAATTTTAAAAGGCAAAAAAGGGATTGTAAAGGTTGAAAAAAATCCTTTAGGAATTTCTTTAGGAATAGTAGAAAAGAAAGCTTTAAAAGGTGCAGACTTAATATTGACTTTAGATTTTAATATTCAAAAGAAAGCTTTTGAGCTTTTAAAAAAGTGGCAAAAAAAGCTTGAGTTTAAATGGGGAGAAATTATTGTTGCTGATCCTTTCACTGGTGAAATTTTAGCTTTAGCAGAAATTCCTTCTTACGATTCTAATTTTTACTATAAGGAAGATCCTGAAAAGTTTAAAATTAAAGCTATCCAAGAACTTTTTGAGCCAGGTTCTATATTTAAGCCTGTAGTGGTTACAGCTGGGATAGAAACAGGCAAGATTACTCCTGATACCAAATACGAAGATAAAGGTTGGATTAGAATAGGAGGATACATAATCTACAATTATAATCAAAGGAGCTTTGGAATGCCAAGCGTTAAAGAGGTGATAGCAAAATCTATCAATACTGGAGCTGTTTTTATAGAAAAGTTAGTTGGTCATCAAACTTTTAAAAAGTTTATAGGACTCTTAGGCTTTAGAGAACCTACTGGAATAGATTTGCAGGGAGAAGTTTATTCTTTAAACGAAAATTTAGATACTAATCGCGATATTAACTTTGCTACAGCTTCTTTTGGACAAGGAATAGCGGTTAATTCTTTGCAAATGATAAGACTTTTTTCAGTTTTTGCTAATGGAGGTTATCTAATTAAGCCCTTTATAGTTAAAGAAATAGATTTTCCTAATGGAAAGAAGGTTAAAGTAGATCCTCCTATAGAAAAAAAGAAAGTTATTTCTTCAAAGACTGCAGAAATCTTAACTCAGCTCTTAATAGAAGTTACCGAAGAAGGTTTTGGAAAATCAGCTAGAATTAAAGGTTATTATGTTGCAGGGAAAACGGGAACAGCCCAAGTGCCTTATACTGCTTTAGGAGTTAATAAGCCTGGATACTCTAAAAAGACAATTCAATCTTTTATAGGTTATTTTCCTGCTTTAAATCCTAAGGTTCTAATTTTAGTTAAACTTTTTGATCCTAAAACCAAAACTGCAGAGTATAGCTCAGCTTTAGTTTTTAAAGAGATGGGAGATTATTTAGCAAAGTATCTCAACCTACTTCCAGACAAAAGAGATTGAAACTTAAAGCTAATTTTGTTAAACTTTTTAAAAATTTTGCCCCCATCGTCTAGTGGCCTAGGACACGTGCTTCTCAGGCACGAAACCCGGGTTCGAATCCCGGTGGGGGCGCAATGGTGATTATTTTTAATTTTAGATGGTTGAAGTAATTTTGAGAGCAATTTATAAACTTTTGATTAAACCCTTTCTATTTGCTTTAGATCCAGAAAAAGTTCATTCAAGAGCTATTAGCTTAGGAAAGAGAATTAGGGGAAATTCTAAAAGAGTTGTAGGCCAATTTTTTAGGTACCGAGATAGATTTTTAACTCAAGAAATTTTTGGTTTAAAGTTTCAAAATCCAGTTGGTCTTTCAGCTGGATTTGATAAAGATGGAGAAATTTTAGAGTTAATAGAGGCTTTAGGGTTTGGATTTGAAGTGGTAGGAACTGTGACTTTAAAACCTTACCCTGGAAATCCTCCTCCTCGGTTAATAAGGATCCCTAAAGAAAAATCCATCTGGGTAAATTATGGATTGAAGAGTCAGGGTATAGATGAAGTTTTAAAAAATGTAGCTCAATCTAAAACTAAAAGCTTAATTAAGGGAATTTCTATAGGAAGAAGCAATGTACCAGAAACAGCTGATTTAGAAAATGGGATTGAAGATTACTTTTTATGTTTTAAAAAAGCTTTAGACTCTCAATTGTTTGATTTTTTTGAGCTAAATATTTCCTGTCCAAATCTTTTGGGAGGAGTAGACTTTTCTAAACCTGAAAACTTTAAACTTCTTTTAGAAAAGATTTCTTCTTTAAAGATCAAAAAGCCTATTTTGGTAAAAATGCCAATTACTATTGAGTTAGAAGATTTTGAAAAGATTTTGAAATTATGTGTAGAGTATAGAATCAGCGGAGTTTCTATTGGTAATCTTAAAAAGAATTTTGCTAAAGATTTGCTTCCCCAAAATATTTCAGATCGTTCAAAAGGAGGAATTTCTGGAAAACTTACCTTTGAAGATTCTAACAAGTTAATTGCTTTAGCTTATAAAAAGTATGGCAAAGAGATTAAGATTGTTGGGATAGGAGGAATTTTTTCTCCTGAAGATGCTTATTTAAAAATTAAGTTAGGAGCTTCTTTAGTAGCTTTAATTACTGGTTTAATATACGAAGGCCCTCAACTGATAAAGGAGATAAAGAAGGGTTTGAAAGTTTTAGCAAAAAAAGATGGATTTTCGCACATTTCTCAAGCTGTAGGGAGTTATCATAGGGTATAACAAAAAATTAATATGAAATTTGGGATTATAAGATCACCAAAAACTTTAAACCTAAAACCGAAAAAGAGTGGCTTTGGTATTTAGAGAGAAAGATAAATTACGGAGATTACAAAGGGATTACTAAAGAAGATTTAAAAAAGTTTTTTCCGAAGCTCAAAAAAAAAGATTAGATCCTGGAAAAAGATTAATGATTACAGAGTTTCTTAAAAGATATGGGTAAAAAGGATACTTTAAACTCTTACATATTAAAAGCTCCCAAATCTTGGGAGCTTTGAAAACACACACAACGTCTGGTTTTTCACATTCTCAACCTGGTGTTATAAAATTCTAACTTAATTTATAACCTGAAATTTTGATCAAGTCAAAATTTATGTTTGTTGCTG
>WFWQ01000066.1 GCA_015491015.1 Patescibacteria group bacterium
GCTTTAGTATCAGGTCTAGTTACAATAATTAAATCTCTTATCCCCGAATTTACAACCTCTTCCACTACATAGTGAATTACAGGTTTGTCTACAATAGGCAAAAGCTCTTTTTGAATAGCTTTAGTTTGAGGTAAAAATCTAGTACCAAACCCAGCTGCAGTGATTAAAGCTTTTTTAATTTCCATAGACTTGAAAATTTTAAAACTTCAAGTTAGAAATTTCAACAGAATATTGAAAAGGGAAGGGATAGAAGTGAAAATTAAAATAATCTTTTTTGACATTGGAGATGTAGTTTGCAAGCTCTCCACGAAAAGATTACAAAGAATTTCCAAATGGCTAAACATTCCCTTTGATCCAATAAGAATAAAGGTGGCGATAGATAAAGCAGGGAACTTAATTAGCGATAAAGGAAGTAGCAGAATAGAATTTTTGAGAACTTTAGCTGTAATCTTAACTGGAGAAGTTAAAGATCCCCCTTTGGAATTAATGGAACCTTACTACGACGAAGAGGATTTGAGTCCTGTGCCTGAAGTAAAAGAAATAATTTTAGAGTTAGTGGCTCACAACTTTAGAGTAGGTATAATTTCCAATTCTTCCCCTCAAGGATACAAGAAGCTTCAAGAAAAAGAAATTTTAGATTATCCTTGGGACATAGTTGTATTTTCGCATTTAGTAGGAGTAAGAAAGCCAGATAAAAGGATATATCACATTGCTTTAAAACAAGCTCAGGTAAAACCTGAAGAAGCATTATTGATAGATGATCTTCCCATAAACATTATTTCAGCTATGGAAATTGGAATGGAAGGAATTGTGTATATTAATCCTTCTCAATTAAGATATATATTAAGTCAGAAAGGGATTCTATAGGAGCTGGTGAAATTAGTAGCTCCTTTTTTCTTTTGAAGGTTGCCATTTTGACTCAAAATTGGTATATTAGGTAAGATTTTGCAAACTTACAAAGTTTAAATTTTATGAAAGCAAAAGTATTCTTACTTACTATCTTACTTTTAGTCTTAGGAGTTACAGCTTTAAGTTATATCTTTCCTAAAGAAAGCAATAAAGTTTTATCCTTCCTTGGAATAAAATTTTTCAAACTCCCTGAAGAAAACTTTAAGTTAGGTTTAGATCTGCAAGGAGGAATAAGGTTAGTTTATTCAGTGGATCTTTCTAAGGTAGCAGAAAAAGATAAAACTGAAGTGGTGGAGGGATTAAGAGATGTAATTGAAAGAAGAGTAAACCTTTTTGGAGTGAAAGAACCTGTAATCCAAGTAATTAGAGGCAAAGAAGGATATAGGTTAAATATAGAGTTAGCAGGACATTTTGATCAAGAAGCAGTCACTAAAACTATAGGTTCCACTCCAGTTTTAGAGTTTAGAGAAGAAAGAGATCTTAAAGAAACAGAAAAAATCTTAGCTAAGCAGAAAGAAGTTAAAGAAGCTTTAGAAAAAGGAAAAAAGTTAGAAGAAATCAAAGATTGGGAATTAGCTTTTAAAGATCCTTATTTTAAATCAACCAAGTTAACTGGGAGATATTTAAAGTCTGCAAGATTAGAGTTTGGAGGAACAACCGGACAAGAACCAGTAGTAGCTCTGGAATTTACCAAAGAGGGAGCAAAGATCTTTGAAGAATTAACTGAGAAGAATGTAGGTAAAAGGTTAGCAATTTATATTGACAATCAGCTAATTTCAGCTCCTGTGGTGCAAGAAAAAATTACAGGAGGAAAAGCCCAGATTACAGGTAACTTTACCATTGAAGAAGCTAAAAAGTTAGCTCAAAATTTGTCTGCAGGAGCTCTACCAGTTCCTATAAAATTAATGTACCAAGAAAGAGTAGGTCCTTCTTTAGGTCAAGATTCTTTGGAAAAAAGCTTGAAAGCTGGAGCAGGGGCTTTAATCGGAATATTTGGTTTTATGATAATCTTCTATCGAATATTTGGACTACTGTCTTCTTTATCTTTAGTATTTTATGGAATAATAGTTTTAGCTTTGCTAAAACTGATAGGAGCAACCTTAACTTTAGCAGGAATTGGAGGATTTATCTTGTCTTTAGGAATGGCGATTGATGCTAACATCTTAAT
>WFWQ01000067.1 GCA_015491015.1 Patescibacteria group bacterium
AACTTTTGCAAAAGATTTAAAACTTCTTTTTTAGCTAAAACTTCTCTTTCTAAAGCTTTTTCTATTAATTCTTTGTTTTTTACTTTTTCTTTAAGCTCTATCTTGGGTTGAATTTTAAGTAAAGCTCTTTCTAAAAGGAAAGGAAGATTTATTTGGTGTTCTCTCCGAGCTAAAGTTGGGTATACCCCTCCATATTTTTGGTGAATTTTGACCTGAGAAGCTAACTCTTCAGCTAAAATTTTGTAATTTAAAAATCTTCCTTTAAACTCTAAAATACTTACCCCGGTTTCATCACAAGATGTTTCTATAGCTAAAACTCTCATTTTATTCTTGATTTTAAATCATTTTTGAGCTAATTAATATATTAGCTTTTAGAGGCCCCATCGTCTAATGGCTAGGACGCGGCCCTTTCAAGGCCGAAATACGGGTTCGACTCCCGTTGGGGCCACACAAAGTTTTATTTAAAAGTTTTGTATAGTGGAAAGCTTAACTTTAGAAAAAGAAAAGTCAACTCCTAAAAGCTTAAAACTACCAGATCCTTATCTTTTTGTAGGTAAACATTCAGACCTTAAAGATCCTACGGAACGATATATTTACCGATCTTTAGAAGCTCTACCTGGAATCTTAACGCTTTTGACTTTCTTTTTAGTAGTTTTAACTTCTAAATTTCACCCTTTTTTAGCTGCGGGTTTTATTATAGTTTTTGATGTTTACTGGTTAATTAGAGTGGTTTACTTTTCTTTGGTTTTGTATTCTGGGTATAGAAAAACAAAAGAGAATTTAACTGTAGATTGGCTAAAAAAACTAAAAGCTTTAAAGACATCTCAGATTAAAGTTCCAGGAGTTAAAGATTATCAAGATGTTTTACATTTGGTAGTTTTTCCTGTTTATCAGGAAACTTACCAAATAGTTAAGGAAAGTCTTTTGAGTTTAGTTAATCAAAAGTATCCTAAAGACAAAATTTTAGTAGTCTTAGCTATAGAGGAAAGATCTAAAGTTTGGAGTAAAGAATTAGCTCAAAAAATTAAAGCAGAATTTAAAGAGAAGTTTTGGGAATTTTTTATAGTATGGCATCCTGACAATTTACCTGGCGAAATTAAAGGTAAAGGAGCTAACGAAACCTTTGCTTTAAAGAAGATAAAAGAAGAGTTTATAGATGAGTTAAAAATTCCTTTAGAAAGAGTTTTAGTTACCTCTTTAGATGCAGATACTTGCCTTTTTCCTCAGTATTTAGCTTGTTTAACTTATCATTACTTAACCTTGTCAGACTCTTTAAGATGTAGCTTTCAACCTGTACCTTTATACATTAACAACATCTTTCAAGCTCCATTCTTTTCTCGAGTTTTAGCTTTTTCTTCTACCTTTTGGCACACTATGAATCAAGAAAGACCAGATAAACTGGTAACTTTTTCCTCTCACTCTCTACCTTTAAAAGCTTTAGTAAAAGCTGGGTTTAAGCAAGTTAATGTGGTCTCAGAAGATTCCAGAATATTTTGGCAGTGTTTTTTTGCTTACCGAGGAAATTATAGAACCCATCCTTTATTTTATCCAGTTTCTATGGATGCGGTGGCTACTAAAAGCTTTATTCAAACTTTCAAAAACCTTTATCGCCAACAAAGGAGATGGGCTTATGGTATGGAAAATATCCCTTATGTAATTTTCAATCTTTACAAAAAGAAAGCTCCTTTAAACTCAAGAACTTTAAAGCTTTTGTTTGAGCTTTTAGAAAGCAATTGGTCGTGGGCTACAGCTCCAATCATTATCTTTGCAATGGGCTTTTTGCCCATTCTCTTGGGAGGAAGCAATTTTCAAAAGAGCCTGCTTTCTTATAATTTACCCAAAATTACCAGTTTCCTTCTAACTTTGTCTATGATAGGTATTCCTCTTTTAGTGGTGATAAGCTTCCAATTAATTAGTCCGGTTAAAGAAAAAAGAAAGGTGTCAGGCTTCATTTTCCAGTGGTTAAGTTTACCTTTTACTATGATCTTTCTTTCAGCTTTACCTGCAATTGACGCTCAAATGCGATGGTTGTTTGGAAAGTATTTAGAGTTCCAATCTACCCCTAAAGAAAGATAACTTTATTCTTTGTGGAATATTTCTTTAAACTTTTTTATTCTTTTAGCTAAAACCGGATATTTTTTTAATTCTGGATCTTGAGTTAAAATTTCTTGAGCTATTTCTTTAGTTCTTTTAACTAACTTTTGATTAGCTAAAGCTGACATAGCCAAATCTGGCATTCCCCATTGCCTTGCTCCTAAAAAGCTTCCAGGCCCTCTAAGTTTTAAATCAATTTCTGCTAACTCTAAGCCAGATTTAGTGCTTAAAAGAGCTTGAAGCCTTTTTTTAGCTTTCTCAGATAAATTTCCAGAAACAAAAAGAAAGCAAAAAGCTTGCTCTTTGGATCTTTGGATTCTCCCTCTAAACTGATGGAGTTGAGCTAATCCAAATCTTTCAGCTCCTTCAATGATCATTAAAGTGGCTTGAGGTACATCTATTCCTACTTCTACTACCGAAGTTGCTACTAAGATTTGGATTTTACCTTCTCTAAATTCTTGTATTACTTTATCTCTTTCTGAAGTTTTCATTTTTCCGTGAAGTTTAGCTACTTTAAATTCTGGAAAAACTTCACTTTTCAAAAACTCATACTCTTTTTCTACCGATTTTAAATGAGCTAACTTTCCTTCTTTAGGTTCTATTTTAGGACAGATCACAAAAAGCTGTTTCCCCTTTTTAATTTCTTTTCTTAAGAACTCATAAACTTTAAATCTCTCTTCTGGTTCTACTAATTGAGTTATTGCAGGTTTTCTGCCAGGGGGTGGTTTTTCAATTATAGAGATATCTAAGTCGCCATAGATAGTTAAAGCTAAAGTTCGTGGGATAGGAGTAGCTGTCATAGACAAAAGATGAGGGATAAAGGAAGATGCTTTCCCTTGTTTTAAAAGTTTAGCTCTTTGTTTTACTCCAAAGCGATGTTGTTCATCTAAGATTACTAAAGCTAAGTTGCCAAACTTAACTTTCTCTTGAATTAAAGCGTGAGTGCCTATCAATAAGTCTAAGTCTCCAGAAAGAGTTTTTTCTAAAAGTTTTTTCCTGGAAATCTCTATTGTTTGTCCTGGCAGTTTTTTAGAAAGTAATTTATCTTGCTTGCCGGTTAAAAGTCCAATCTCTACTCTAAAGGGAGCTAAGAGTTTGTGAATTTCTTGAAAGTGTTGTTTAGACAAAATTTCAGTAGGAGCCATTAAAGCTACCTGATACCCTGCTTTGATTGTTGCTAAAGCTGAAAAGGCAGCTACTGCTGTCTTCCCGCTACCTACATCTCCTTGTAAGAGTCTGTTCATTGGAGTTTCTTTGCTAAGATCTTGAACTATCTCTTTGATACACTTTTCTTGATCTAAAGTAAGCTTGAAAGGTAAACTTTCTTTAAATCTTTCCAAAAGTTGAGAGCTAATCTCAATCTTGAAAGCTTTTTCTTTTTCTAAAGCCAATCTTTCTTTTAAGACCGAAAGATGGAGCAAAAAAAGTTCTTCAAATTGAAATCTAAGCTTAGCTTTTTTAGCTTCTTTTAGCTCTGCAGGGAAGTGGATCTTTTCTATAGCTTCTCTTAGAGTTAAGAGCTTAGCTTTTTTTAATATTTCTTCAGGTAAGGTTTCTGGCAATTTCTCTTTAAACTCTTTTAAAAGCAAAAAGATTAACCATCTTATTAATTTAGAGCTTATGCCTTTAGTTTCAGAATAAAAGGAGATAACTCTCCCTGTGTGAATTAAGGTTTTGTGAGGTTTTATCTTCTCAAAATAAGGGGAAGAAAGATAAAGAGGATAAAAACTATCTGAACTAACTTTACCAGAAAGGGAAACTTTATCTCCTCTTTTAAAATAGTTTTTTAAAAAAGGTTGATTGAACCAAACTACTCTCAAAGAGCCAGTTTCATCTTCTACTAAAGCTTCAGTTAAAACTCTTTTCTTTAAAGGAGAAATTATGTTTTCTATTTCTTTAATTTTCCCTTGGATAGAAACTTTTTCTCCAATTTTTAAATCTTTTATTTTCTTTAAGTTAGAGTAATCTTCATACCTTTGAGGGAAGTAAAACAAAAGATCCCCTACTTTTTCTAATTTAAGCTTTCTTAATTCCTTTTTGTACTTTTTAGGTATAGGCAAAACTTCAATTGGTGAAGAAAGTTTAAGTTTCATTGACTTTACCTCAAATTCTCAATAGAATTATATCAGTCTTTACCCAAATTAAGAATCCCAGATCCTGTATCCCGAATTGCGACTCACGAATAACGAATCGCTAACTTTAGCCGGGGTGGCGGAATTGGCAGACGCGGGAGACTCAAAATCTCCTGGGCATTTAAGCCCGTGTGGGTTCGACTCCCACCCCCGGCACTTTTAATCGTTATTAGTAACTCGTGAGTCGTAATGCGGGAATTTTTAGTTTTCAAAAATAAAAAAAATCTTAAAGAAAAAATCTTAAAGCTCAAAAAGGTTTCCTGGCTGAGAGATTGTTCGGTGAAGATTTAGAGAGAATTTTGGTAAATTTTTTCTGCTCTTTCCCAGTTGACTATTTCCCACCAGTTTTGAATGTATTCTGCTCTTTTGTTTCGGTACTTGAGATAATAAGCGTGCTCCCAAAGATCTATACCTATAATTGGAATCTCTTTATCCATCAAGGGACTATTTTGGTTAGGAGTATTTTTAATTTTTAATTCTTTGGAAGGAGTTAAAACTAACCAGGTCCAACCTGATCCAAACAAACTTAAAGCTGAATTAAAAAACTCTTCTTTAAATTTCTCAAAACTTCCAAAGGTTTTTTCGATATCTTCTCTTAATATACCTTGAGGTTCTCTGGAGTTTGGAGTCATTATGGGCCAAAAGAAAGTGTGGTTAGCATGGCCTCCTCCATGGTTGATTACTTTTTGTTTAATCTCTTCAGGAAGAGAATTAGCTTGTTCTAAAAGCTCTTTAAGGTTTAAGTTTTGAAATTCAGGATAATTTTCTAAAGCTTTGTTTAAATTATCAATGTAAGCTTGATGGTGTTTAGTGTGGTGTAGGTTCATAGTTTCTTGATCTATATAAGGATCTAAAGCGTCATAAGAATATGGGAGAGGGGGAAGAGAGTAAGGATATTTTAATTCTTCAAATTCTCGCATAATTTTTTGGTTATTTTGTTTAATTTTATCTCTTTTAAAAATCAGTTTTCAAGTTAAACTTGAAATTGAGTTAAATTTTAGCTATTCTTTCTCTTGAAAAGGGCGGGTAGCTCAAAGGCAGAGCGTCTCGCTTACATCGAGAAGGTTGCAGGTTCGAGTCCTGCCCCGCCCACTAAAATGGAAGTGGGAGGTGGGAAGTGAGAAGTTGGAAAGAATTAGGTAGATGCCGCGGTAGCTCAGTGGTAGAGCGCGGGCCTGAAGAGCCCGGCGTCGGGGGTTCGATTCCCTCCCGCGGCACAACCAAATTTCCTTAGGGGGAGCAATTTTCTCACGATCGTGAAAATTTGGCTCCCTTAAAATTTAGCTTTGTTGATATCAATTTTCCCTTATCAGAGAAGGCTTTTCACACACAAGAATGTGTGAAATTTGTGAGGTTTAGGTTGGATATTGACTTGGTTGGGAGTTTTAATTAAAATATCCCAATCCCTCCTTAAAGGAGGGATCTTAAAATGAAATATTCAAGTTTAACTAAAAAGTTCATCTTTCTGCCTTTAAATTTTGTAGTTTTAGGAGTTTTAGCGACTTTACTTTCTTCTCAGCTTAATTTATCTCAAGAGGAGTTAAAAGTAGAAAGATTTGAGGTTCCAGAATTCTTAACTTTAGAAGATAATACCCTTTTCCCTTACCAAGTTTTTCCTTCTAAAGAGGAAATTATTTACCAAAGGTTAAAAGTAATAGTTACAGGATACTCAAGTTCTATAGATGAAACAGATTCAACTCCTTTTATTACCGCTTCAGGAACCTATGTTAGAGAGGGGGTAGTAGCTAACAATCTTTTACCTTTTGGAACTAAAATAAAGATTCCAGAACTCTTTGGGGAAAAGATCTTCGTAGTGGAAGATAGATTAAATCCTAAAAAGGGATATTATCATGTTGATGTTTGGTTTCCTTCTAAGGAGGAAGCTTTAAATTTTGGTGCTCACTTAACTTATATTGAAATTTTACCTGAATAAAAATTAATCCGCCCTGCGGTAGCTAACCACAGGGCGGTGAGGGGAAATCCCCGAGGAACTCAGCTCCCAGCTAGCTATGAGGTGCGGGTCCAACACCTCAGGGCCCTTGAGCCTCCTTCCTCGAGGTTGACCCTCGGGCACTTTGGCCCTTACCCCTCAAGTATTTATATTATTTACTTTACCCCAGATGTCAAACTAAAAGGTGCAATCCAAAATAAAAGGCACCCTGATTTCAATTCCCAGGGTGCCTTTCTTAAGGCTTACTCCTATTTGCCTCCTTTGTCATTTTGATCGCCTCCTCGTTGGAATTGATGAGTGAGCTCGAATCTGATTTTTGAAGTTTTGAGCTACTAATTTCAGTAAAGTTCTTCTATCTGCGTCGATCTCTTTTCTAATTTCTTTTTCTATCTTCTCTAACCAAATTCTAGCTTCTTTGATTCTGGAAGGAGGAATTTTTACCTCAATCAAAAGTTTTAAGATTGTATTAGAATCGTAATATCCTGCTAAAGCATACTCTATACTAGCTTTTAAAGGATCCTTTTCTCTTGTTAACATTTCTGCTAATTCTCTCTCATCTGATTCAAAAATTATTCTGCCGTAAAGTTCAATCCTTCTTACCATCGCCCCTTCTTTTAGTTCTTTTAAAAGTCTATAGATAGATTTCTTTCTCATCTTATCACCTCTTTTATCAAAGTCCTAAGTTAACTTTAAATTCTTTTTACTTGAAAGGCAAGACTAAAGTAAGTAAAATATGCCTTAAGAGGGAGGAGTGTGCCGAATTGGTTAAGGCAACGGCCTGCTAAGCCGTACCCGCTTTATGCGGGTTGCGGGTTCGAGTCCCGCCTCCTCCGCAAATTTTTGCCCCTGTAGTTTAAAGGAAAAACACAGCCTTGCGGAGGCTGAGATCCAGGTTCGATTCCTGGCAGGGGCACTTAAATTTCTATGGATCACCTAATTAAGATCTTAGAGTTGGCAGGATTTATTTTAGATTCCACTGGAAAACTGATGGTAGCTTATGCTGCTATAATGGTCCACCGCAGATTTTGGCAAGAGCACAAAATTGATGAGTTTGTATTTAGGGCAATGAAAAGAGAGCAAGTAATTGGAATTACAGGAATAGTTTTCATAATTATAGGTTTTTTCCTTCAGCTTCCAGGAAAACTATAGGCTTTAATTTAAAAACTCTCGAGCTACCGTTATTCCAATTACTTTTTTAGCTTTGGCTAATTTTAACACTTTTGCAGATTCTTTAAGTGTAGTTCCTGTAGTATACACGTCGTCTATTAAGTAAATAGTTTTTCCTTTAACTAATTCAATATTTTCTACTGTAAAAGCATCTTTTAAGTTTAAGCG
>WFWQ01000068.1 GCA_015491015.1 Patescibacteria group bacterium
GGGCTCGGAGATGTGTATAAGAGACAGTTAGAAAGCTAAAAAGAAAAAGAAATTTTCAAAGAATGATAAGATATCTTAAAGATGCAGGGCTGATAGAAGTAAAAGAGACAGAGAAGGGAGAAAATATTTTGATTACTCCTAAAGGGGAAAAGAAAGTGTTGGAGATTGAGCTTAAGCTTTTAACCCAGAAATCTGAATTTCCTTTAAGAAAAGATAAAAGATGGATAATGGTTATGTTCGATATCCCTGAGAAAGAAAGGAGGAAAAGAGATCTTTTAAGAAGCATTTTAAAAAGTTTGAAATTTAAAGAGTTCCAAAAGAGTGTTTGGATTTGCCCTTACGATGTTATGGATCTTTTAGAAAGATATCTAAAATTCTACGCTTTAAAAAAGTTTACTAAGATTTTCTTAATTAAAGAAATCTCTCTTTGATGCGCCAAATTTTCACGATCGTGAAAATTTGGCGCAAGTTAGGATGATTTTAGAAAACTCTTTAAGGTTAAGGCTTGCTTTACCCACTAAAAATCCTTCTACTTGAGAAATATTTATAAAATCTTTTGCATTTTTGGAGTTTACACTTCCTCCATATAAAACTTTGACCTTTCTAGCAAAATCATCTCCTTTTTCTCTCTTGAGAAAACTTAAAATAAAATCTTTAACTCTCTTTGCTTCCTCGAAAGAACAAGCTCTGCCTGTACCTATTGCCCATACAGGCTCGTAAGCAATAAACAACTCTGAAATTTCAAAGATATCCTTTAATCCCTCTTTGAGCTGAAAAGATAGCTTCTCTTCAGTCTTACCTTTCTCTCTTTCTTCTAATTCTTCTCCAATGCAAAAAACTGGAACTAAGTTATGCTTTAAAGCAGATTTAACTTTTAAGTTAACAAGCTCATCTGTTTCTTTTAGAAACTTTCTTCTTTCTGAGTGTCCCAAAATAACATACTTAACTTTTAAATCTTTAAGCTGTAAAGGTGAAACTTCTCCAGTAAAAGCTCCTTTTTCTTCATAAAACATATCCTGGGCACAAAGAGAAGCTTTCTTTAAAGTTTGACTCAATGGAGCTAAATATACCAAAGGAGGTGCTATTGCAACTTTAAAATTTGAAGAAGACAACACCTTAGAATCTATCTCTCTCGCTAAGTCTAAGGCAGATTTTAAACTTGAGGGGTTCATTTTCCAGTTGGCTATCAAAAGCATATTTTAAACATCTTACCAAAATTAAAATTAAATTGGGAGCAGAAAAATCTGCTCCCCTTCTTTAGCTTAAAGCTACCTCTAAGATAATCTGATGAATTTTTATATCTAATTCCGGAGAAAGAAATACTCCGCTTAATCTTAAGTCAGATATTTCTCCCCTGGAAAGCAAATAATTTAAATTCCGATAAAAAACTTGCCAAAATTGGTAAATTTCAGCATCTTTTTCTGCCTCTTTAGCCAAACGATTAGCCAACTTAAAGATTTTCTCTAAATCTTTCTTAGCCAGAAAGTTAGAAGGTAGATTTATCTTTGAAGGAATCTTGATTTTAGAATAAAAGTTGCTTTCTAAAGCCAAAATATAACTTAAAAGCTCTTCTCTATCCCCTCCCTTAAGGATTTTAGAATCCTCTAAGATATCCCTAGCTTCTTTAGGAGAAACAGGAAATTCATTCAACGGTAGAATCTCAACTACATAAGCTGGAGAGCTTCCAACAAAAATAAGATTTTCATTTAGATATACTTCGTCTGATCTCACTACGGCAAATCCCAAGTAAATATCCTGATCTAAATATCCAAATCTGTCAATAATAGCTTGAATTTCACTTAAAGCACCTAAAAACGAAGGAAACCAAAAAGAATTACCAAAAGGAAAAGTTACCTCACCTTTTTTGTAAGGAGCTTTCATAAATCCATAAAACACCTGAGAAGATCTCCAATGAGATACAGGTTCGCTAACTAAGCATTTCGTTACAAGCCAATAATTATCTCCGCCTTTTTTCAAGTGAGGCCACTCAAACTCAATACAATCTTTGCACCAATAGCCTGTGGCAGAAGGAAATCCACAACCTTGGTGAGCACAAGGTTGCATTCGCTATTCCTCCTTTCAAAGAGCTAAAACTTTTTTAAATTATTCTTCAATTTGAGTCAACACTAAAGGGCCTTCTTTAGTAATTAAAACTGTATGCTCAAAGTGAGCAGAAAGAGTATGATCTTCAGAAACAAAGGTAAATCCATCTTTAGCTTTTTTAACTTTCCCTGAACCTAAAGTTACCATAGGTTCGATACAAATTAACATTCCTGCCCTTAGTTTCTCCCCTTTATGCCTTTTGCCATAATTTAAAATTTGAGGATCTTCGTGAAGCTTCTTGCCAATTCCGTGTCCGGCTAACTCTTTAACTAATCCCAAGCCCTGACTGTGAACGTACCTTTCAATGGTATTGCCGATGTCTCCAACTGTATTTCCAACTTTAGCTTTTTTTATTCCCCTTTTTAAAGATTTTTTAGTTACTCTAATTAACCTTTGGGCCTCAGGAGAAACCTTACCTACTGGTAAAGTCAAGGCCATATCAAAATGAAGACCCTTAAATCTTATCCCAAAGTCTAAAGATAAAATATCCCCTTCTTTTAAAACTTTATTAAAAGGCAAACCATGGACTAACTCTTCGTTAACTGAAAAACAAATGTTAGCGGGGAATCCTTGATAACCTTTAAAAGCACATTCTACACCATACTTTTGAGCTAAAATTTCAGCTAACTTATCTAAATCTTCTCCTCTTAAACCAGGCTTAACCTGAAGCTTTAATTCTTGCATTATCTCAGCTAAGATCCCACCTCCAGCTTTAGCTATTTGAATTTCAGCTAAAGTTTTTAAGATAGTCATCAATTTTAGAAATTATATCTTTAAAAACTTGGTAAGGAGGATTTTTAGCTGGGATATTAAAGAGCTTGTACTTTTGTTCTTTGAAATAATCTAAAATTGGTAAAGTTCTTTCTAAATATTCTTTAAATCTTACTTTGATAATTTCAGGTTTGTCTATAATTCTCTTTTCTAAAGGTGATCCATCTAAAGGACACAGAGAAAGATTTTCAGTTTCTTTTAAATACAAAATTGGGTGGCGCAAAAGCTTGCAAATTCTACGATGAGAATTTCTAAAGATGCTTTCCTCTTCAGTAATTTCTAAAAGGAAAACAAAGATATTGTCTTTGCCGTAAAGATCAGAAAGCAAAGGCATAATTCTTTGAGCTTCATAAAGAGTGCGAGGGGAACCTGTAAACACTATCCCTAAACCTAATTTAGCTATTTCCTTTATTTTTTCTTGCACCAAATGGGTTACGAAAGGAGGGGAAGCTAACTTGCCAGATTTGAACAGTTCAAACTCATCTTTAATAAAGTATTTTTTACCCTCTACTTCTACAAATTCCTCTGGAGAAAAGTTAGTAAACCTTTCTTCTAAAATTTTACTAGTCTCAAAGAGATATAAACTAAAGCTTTCAGCTAACAAAAAAGCTATAGTTCCCTTTCCTGCTCCTGGAGGGCCAATAGGAATTAAAATAAGCTTTTTCTTCATATTTAAAATCTTTCTAAAGTCCGCATTTGAAGTTGGCTTTTGAGTTGTTTCAAAATTTCCATTATCACACTCACTATAATCAAAACCGAAGTTCCTCCAATAAAGAAAGCAAAAACATTTATATTAGTTAAACCTGCAATGATAGAAGGCATAATAGCTATCAATCCTAAAAACAAAGCTCCAAAAGGTAAAATTCGATACAAAACTTTTTTCAAAAATCTTGCAGTTTGCTCCCCTGGCCTTATTCCTGGAATAAATCCTCCCATCTTTTGCAAGTTTTGAGCTATAGATTTAGGATCAAAAGTTACCATAGTGTAAAAGAAGGTAAAAGCAAAAACTAAAGTAAAGTAAAATATATCTCTAATCACTGGCCTTTGGAAAAAGTTAGCCACATTTAAAGCTGTAACTGACAATCCTCCTTTTGTAAATCCAGCTAACAAAGTTGCTATTACAGTCGGCAAAAATAAGATAGACAAAGCAAAAATAATAGGGATAACTCCTGCAGGATTAATATTTATGGGAAGATAAGTTGAAACTCCTCCATAAAGCCTTCTCCCTCTAACCTGCCTTGCATAGGAAATAGGAATGTTCCTTCTTCCCTCGTTAACTAAAACTACTGCAGTAATAATCAATAAAACCATAACCAAGAAGATTATAAAGTAAGGAAGCTGGGAAGGATCCCAAGTGACAATCAGTTGTCTTATACTTGAAGGAATCATAGCTGCAATACCTGCAAAGATCAAAATAGAAATCCCGTTTCCTATTCCTCTTTCTGTAATTAATTCTCCCAACCACATTAAAAATATGGTTCCTGCAGTAATTACAAAAATAGAACTAACTAAATCTAAAGTTGAAATTCCAACAATCACTCCTTGTCTTTTCAAAAGCAAAATCATTCCATAACCTTGCAAAGCAGCTAAAGGAACAGTTAGCATTCTGGCATATTGGTTAAACTTTCTTCTTCCTTCTTCTCCTTCTTCTTTATACATCTTCTCTAACGAAGGAATTACCATGGTTAAAAGCTGCAAGATAATTACCGCGGTAATGTAAGGACCTAAACCAAGCATTGCAATTGAGAGATTATCAAAGCTTCCTCCAGTGAAAGCTCCTAAAATTCCAAAAAATTGAAACTGCTCAAAAAATCTTTTTAGCTCTACAACATTTACCCCCGGAATAGGAATATTAGCCATTATCCTAAAAATCACCAGAACCCCTAAAATAAACAAAATCTTTTTTCTTAAGTCAGGGAATCTGATAGCTTCAAAAATGTAATTTACAGGATTGCCTTTCATTTTAGCTTAAAATTAAGTAGATTCTTCCTTACTTTGAGCTCCCTCTTCTTGAGAACTTTCTTTCTTGGGTTTAGCGTGAACAGGCTTCTTTTTTCCTTGAATAACTTTAGCTCTAATTAAAAGATTGTAAACTGAATCTGAAGGTTGAGCTCCTACAGAGAGCCAATACAAAACTCTTTCTTTTTCTATCTTGTATTCTTTGGTTAAAGGGTTATAAAAACCTACAATCTCTTTATCTCTTCCGCCTTTGGGAGCATTCCTGCTATTGGTTACTACAATTCTAAAAAAGGGTTGATTCCTTCTCCCTACTCTTTTAAATCTTATCCTCAGCATAGATGTTAAAGATTTTAGCAGTAAAATTTGAAAATTTCAACTTTTAAAAGTCATTCCAGCCTTTAACTTCTAAAGCTTTTTGAGCCGCTTTTTCTTCAGCTTCTTGTTTAGAAGTACCTTCTCCTTCTGCAATCTTTTCTTTGCCCAAATACACAGCTACTCTAAAGTTTTTAGCATGATCTGGGCCCCACTCTTTTAAAACTTGGTAAGTTGGAGTAATGCCTACTTTTTCTTGAGCCACTTCTTGAAACTTACTCTTGAAATCTAAAAACAACTTTTGCTCTAAAATTACAGGAAGCTCAGGCTTAATTAAGTTTTCTAAAACAAACTTTTTAGCTTTTCTAAATCCTTGATCTAAGTACAAAGCTCCTATTAAAGCTTCAAAAGTGTTAGCTAAAATGTATCTGCGAGCTTTGCCTTGAGCTTTGCTTTCTCCTTTAGATAAAAGTAAGAAGCCGTTAAACCCTAATCTTTCAGCTACCTTAGCTAAAGTTTGAGCTTTAACTAAAGCTGATCTTAAAGCGGTAAGTTCTCCTTCAGGTTTATCTTTAAAGTGATTGTAGAGATACTCTGTAACAATTAACTCTAAAACCGCATCGCCTAAAAACTCTAATCTTTCGTTATGAGTAAATCCTAAATTAGGATGTTCGTTAACAAAAGATTTGTGGCAAAAAGCTTGAGTTAAGAGATCTTTGTTTTTGAAAGCTAAATTGAGCTTTTCTTCTAACTGGTTAAAATCAGGAAGATTCATTTTCTTTTTTAGCTTTATCTTGGGTTTCTAAAAAAGTTCTATAAACTGTTCCCAAAACCCCATTTACAAACTTACCAGAGTTAATTCCTCCAAACCCTTTGGCTAACTCTATGGCTTCGTTAATTGCAACTTTGGGAGGAACTTCCTCGGGATTAGAATATAAAAGCTCAAAGATTCCAATCCTTAAAACATTTCTATCTACAATTGCAATTTTGTCAATAGGCCACTCAGGAGCAGCTTTGGAAATAATCTCATCTAAATACTCAAGTTTATCAAAAACTCCTTCAACTATCCTTAAAGTTAAATCTGGATACTTCATCTCTTTTCCTCCAAACATCTCAATGTTCCTTTTAGCTATAGCTAAAAGCTTATCCTTTTCAGGTTTACCTTTAAAGTCCCACTCAAATAAAGTTTGCAAAGCTATAGATCTGGCAAGGTGCCTTGAAGCCATAAAAGATTAAACTTTTTCTTTTTCCCTTTCTTTCATTTCTTTTTCTAACTTTTTCTTTTCTTTTTTGGAAAGCTTAGCTTTTACATCTATCACTTCTTTACCTTTATAATAGCCGCATCTTGAACAAACTATGTGAGGAAGCTTTAAATTCCCACAAGTTTGACAAGGAACTAAATTAGGAACTTTTAAATAAATATGCATTCTCCTTTGCCCTTGCCTCGATTTTGACCGATGCTGTTTAGGAACTGCCATAGCTTGAGAATTTTTAAACTTATATAAGCTTTATCCTTCTTAAAATCAAGAGCTCAAATTTAGTAAGGAGCTATTTCTCTGATTTGAGGAATAGCGGTTCTCAGATCCAACTCTACAGAAGAAGTACACTGCCTTCCTTGAACATCAGTAATAGTAAGAGAAGGATTGTAAACTCCCCTCTTTTGGTAAACATGAGTTACATCTCCTTTAGTAGTAGAGGTAGTTCCATCATCAAAATCCCACAAGTAACTAAATCCAGCTGAAGCACAAGGAACTTGTTGCAAGGAAGAGTTAAAGCAAATAGACTTATCCTTAAACTTGATTACCTCGCCTGCTAAAGGTTCAGAGGGTGAAACTCCAAACTCAGCTTCAAAGAAAGGATAAGGCCAAGGCTGAAGATCGGTAGTAAATGAAGGTCCTTCAAACCAATCTGAAACTTTACCTTTATCATTCCAAACCCTTACTCTCCAGTAGTACCTTTTGTTATAGCTCAACTTATCTGGAGAAGAAATTACACCATCGCAATAAGACTGACCCCCAGAAGGATTAATTACTACCGAAGCCTGTTGATTGTTTTGACTTCCATCAGGGTTATTTAGATTACAAAAGGCCCTGTAAACCTCGGGTGAAGAAAAATCAGGGTTATCATCAATTTGAAACTCAAACTTAGATTGGTTTGAAGTTGCGCTACTGCCTTGACATCCTATGTATTTCCAAGAAAAAGTAATAGTTGCTAAACCTGGAACTTGGGAACAGTAATTGTCTGGACCTAAATAGTCAACTTGCAAATCTGAAACCCCAGGAGTGCAAAACTGAAAAGTAGTAGCTACTTTATAATTGGAAGTTGAACAAACATCACCTGTTTCAGGATTTTCGCAGTTAAAACTTATCCAACCTACTACCTCTCCTCCCCAAGCGAATCCTTTAAGTTCTGCAGGATCTTTGGAATCATCAATGTAAACTCCATAGCTTGAACCATCTTGGGCTGTTCCTGAAAGCTTTATCCAGCCTGTCCATCCTCCAGCATTAGGGTCAGCTGGGCCAGAACAGTTAATTGGATCTTGAGCTGGAGAGCAAGCTCTTGCCCAACCTTCAATCTTTTTGGTATCTAAATTTAACCTTGCTGAATGTTGAGGATCAGATGGATAAGGCCCTGGAGGATCAAACCTTATCCAACCTATGTTTGGAGACCAAGCATAACCTACAATCTCACCTTCTTGTTTCCCAGAACATTCAGGCAAAGGATCATCTTTTGTGCAAATGTGAACTCCATAGTTAACTGGAGCTGAAGTGTTGTTAGAATTAAAACTTATCCAACCTATGTTAGATGACCAAGCAAAACCAGAAAGGTTAAAAACAGACACAGCTTTAATATCTATTCCTGAATAATTTAAAGCTAAAAATAAAACAGCTAAAGCTCCCCCCACTATAATCAGAGCAAGAGATATTAATTTTTTAAAAAATTTTGAATTCATAAAAGTTTTTTATCTTATTTTAACACTTTTAGATAAAAAGTTAAACAAGAAATCTGTATCAGGGCCAGGTTTAACCTTTTTAATAACATAAACATAACCTTTTTCTTTTGATTCTAAAACTTTAACAACGCCAAAAAGTTTTTTCACCGCTTTTTTGTCCTTATACCCTTCTATTAAAATAAGCTCTATGTTGCCATCTTGTTTTTTTATTCCTATAACAAAGCTTGGCTCTCCAAGAACTCCTTTGTTTTCAGGATATATTCTTTCTATAACCTGAAAACCCAAAGGATAATTAAAATAAAGCCCTATCTCTTTGTTTTGGTAGGTAAGATAAGATGGTGCTTGAAAAGTTACTTCCTGTTTTTTTTGATTTTTTAAAGGTTTAAAAAATGTAAATCCCCAAAATAACAAAAAAACAAAGAGTAGCAGAAAAATTATTAAGATAGCTTTTTTCTTTCTGTTCATTGCATCACAAAATAAATTACTGGGTAATATCCATATAA
>WFWQ01000069.1 GCA_015491015.1 Patescibacteria group bacterium
ACATCAAAGGCTCAGCTCCTTTTCCAGTGATAATAATTAAGCTTTTGGAATAGGCTCTTTGGAAAGCTGTTTTTATCGCTAACTTTCTGTCTAATATTTTAACATAACTTTTAAAGTTTGTCGCCAAAAATCCTTTTTCTATATCTTTTAAAATCTTTTCAGGATCTTCGTCGTAAGGATCTTCGTTAGTAAGAATGCAAAAAGAGCAATATCTTGAAGCTATCTTAGCTAACTCTTCCCTTTTCCACTTGTCTCTTCCTCCTCCAGCTGAACCAAACACACAAATTAAATCTTTGTCAGGATACCTTTCTTTTAAGGCTTTGTAAACTTTTTCCAATGCATCTGGAGTGTGAGCATAATCTACTATTACTTTAAAAGGCGAAGAGACTACCTCTTCCATCCTACCCTCAACTCCTCTAAACTCTCTCAAAGCTTTTTGAAAAATTTCTAAAGGAATCTTTAAAACTTCAATTAAGCTTAAAACTGCTAAAATATTGTAAAGGTTAAAAGTTCCATAAAGAAAACTTTCAAACTTTAAACCTTGATAAAAAAAGGAAATCTTCTCGTTAGTATCTAAAACCTTTTCTGGAGCAACAAAGAGATCTACTTTATCTTTTAAAGGATGCTTAGAGTCTAAGCTATATCCAACTTTAACTTTGGATGGTAGTTTCAAAAGGTCGATTAATTTTGAATCATCTAAGTTAACAATATGAACCTCTTTGGTCTTTTTAAAAAGCTTAAACTTAGCTTTTTTGTAAGCTAAAAAGGATCCGTGAGACTCTATGTGCTCTGGTGTTAAGTTAGTAATTATAGCTACTTTTGGAAATAAAAATAAATCTCTGTACTGTTTAATCCCTTCGGAAGTTACCTCTAAAACTGCAAAATTACATTTTTCTTTAACTGCCGTATTTAAAAAGCTCTGCAAAATCCATCTTCCTGGCATCGTCATTTTAAGCTTGTTTTTCCACTCTTTAGCTCCAAGTTTGAATCTTAAAGAAGAAATAGAAGCTACCTTATTCTGAGCTTTTTCTAAACAAAAAGAAGCTAGATGAACTACAGTAGTTTTGCCATTAGTTCCAGTTATAGCTATCACTTTTATCTTCCTCCCTGGAAAACCAAAAAGCAAAGCAAAAAAGGTTGATTCTAAAAAATGAAACCAATCTTTAACTTTTTGAGGAAAAAGATCTTTAAAACTCATTCTTTGTTAGATAAAAGATTTAAAGCTAACTTAATCTTCTCAGCTAACTTTAAATTCGGATCTATCTTAGAAAGTACCTCTTTAATTGTCCTTTTATCAAACCCCATTTCTTTCAAAGCTTCTTTTAAGTCTTGGTTTATCTTCTCTCTTTCTTTCTTTTCTTGATCTAAAATCCCTAAAAGCTCAAGCTTTAATCTTTCTAATTTCTTTTTCCCCAATCCTTGAATCTTAACCTCTCCAGCTTTCAAAGCTTGAATTAAACTTTCCAAGTCCTTAAAAACTGAAAGCCTCAAAGCCACCTTAGGGCCTATCCCTTGAAGCTGAAGCAGTTTTTCAAAAAGGGAAAGTTCTTCAAAATTAGGAAATCCGTAAAGCTCAAAAAGACCTTCCTTAGAGTAAAGATAACAATAAAGCTTGACTTTCTCTCCTTCTTTAAGTTTAAAATGGAAGGTAGGCTCGATTAAGACTTTATATCCTACTTTGTCAACTTTAAGAATTAAAAAATCTTTATCTTTTTTTAAAACTTCTCCTTCTAAGTAGGCTAACATAAACTCTTTGCTAATTTTAGAATATGTTTAAAGTAATCTCAAAATTCAAACCAAGTGGAGATCAACCTCGAGCTATAGAAAAGCTCTCTAACAATATAAAAAAAGGAGTAAAGCACAATATTCTTTTAGGAGTGACAGGGTCAGGAAAGACTTTTACTATTGCAAAGATAATAGAAAAGGTAAACTTGCCAACTTTAGTTATCTCTCCTAACAAAACTTTAGCTGCTCAACTTTACCAAGAATTTAAAGAGTTTTTCCCTAAAAACAGCGTCCATTATTTTGTGTCTTATTATGATTACTATCAACCTGAAGCTTACATCCCTCAAACTGACACTTATATTGAAAAAGATGCCAAGATTAACAAAATTATTGACCAACTAAGGCATTCAGCGGTCCAAGCTCTTTTAAGCAGAGATGATGTAATTATTGTAGCTTCGGTCTCTTGCATTTATAACTTAGGGTCTCCAGATTCTTATCAAAGGGTATCTTTGCAACTTAAAAAAGGAGAAAAGATTTCCAGAAAGAAGATCTTGGAAGCTTTAGCTTCGCTTCAATACCAAAGAAACGAGACAGATTTAACTCCAGGAAACTTTAGAGTTAAAGGCGAAGTGATAGATATTATGTTAGTTACTGGAGAAGCAATGATAAGGTTAGAATTTTGGGGAGAAGAAATAGACAGAATCTTAAAGTTTAAAGATCCTTTAAATTTAAGCTTATCTCAAGAGTTAGAAGAAATTAGAATTTATCCTGCCCAATTTTGGGTTACCGAAGAACAAAAACTTAAAACCGCAATTTATAATATAGAGTTAGAGCTTCAAGAAAGGTTAAAAGAACTAAAATCTCAAGGAAAACTTTTAGAAGCTGAAAGATTAGAAAAGAGAACTAAGTATGACTTAGAGATGTTAGCTGAGACAGGATATTGCCATGGAATAGAAAACTATTCCAGACATTTAGAATTTAGAGAACCAGGATCTCCTCCTTTCACTTTAATAGATTACTTTGCTCAAAAAGGTAAGTTTTTAACCTTTATTGATGAATCCCACTTAACTTGTCCCCAGCTCAAAGCTATGGCAATCCAAGATCGAAGAAGAAAAGAAACTTTGATAGAGTATGGATTTAGATTACCCTCTTGCATAGATAATAGACCTTTAACTTATGAAGAGTTTGAACAAAAGACCCAAGTTTTAGTTTATGTCTCAGCTACTCCAGGAAAAATTGAGCTTTTTCAAACTAAAAAAGAAAATGTTGTAGAGCAATTAATAAGACCCACAGGCTTGCTTGAACCTAAAGTTGAAATAAGACCTACTAAAAACCAATTAAAAGATGTAATTAAAGAAACAGAAAAAAGAATCAAAAAGAGAGAGAGGGTTTTAATCTTAACTTTAACTAAAAGGTTAGCTGAAGCTATTGCTGAACACCTATTAGAAAAAGGTATCAAAGCTCACTATTTGCATTCAGACATTAAAACTTTAGAAAGGCCTGAAATATTAAACAAGCTAAGAAGAGGAGAGTTTGAAGCAATAGTAGGAATTAATCTTTTAAGAGAAGGTTTAGATCTACCTGAAGTTTCTTTAGTTGCAATATTAGATGCTGACAAAGAAGGTTTTTTGAGATCGGAAACTACCTTAATCCAAATCATAGGAAGAGCAGCTAGACATATAGAAGGAAAGGCTATCTTGTACGCAGATAAAGTTACCAAATCGATGCAAAAAGCAATAAAAGAAATAGAAAGAAGAAGAAAGATTCAGTTAGAATATAACTTAAAACACAAAATCACCCCTGCTCCAATTAAAAAACCAATAAGAGAATGGGAATTTATGAGAATCCATCAAAAAGCAGTGAAAACTGAATTAGAAAAGATAAAAGATGTAAATCTCCTAAAAGAGGAGCTAAAAGTAGCTGTAGAAAATCTTGATTTTGAAAGAGCCATAGTAATTAGAGAATTGATCAAAAAACTTGAAAAAACCCCTAAGGTTAAATAAAATAAAGCTCAAACTATGCCCATCACCAAATCTGCTAAAAAAGCTTTAAGAAAAGAGCTTAAAAGAAGAGAAAGAAATAAAGCTTACTTATCTAAGTTTAGATCTTTGGCTAAAGAAATAAAAAAGCTCATTGGAGAAAATAAGATTGAAGAAGCTAAATCCAAACTTTCTTTATTTTACAAAGCAGTAGACAAAGCTGCTAAAGTCGGAGTAATCCATAAAAACGAAGCTGCCAGAAGAAAATCCAAATTGACTAAGCTTTTAAATATGAATTACCAAAAACTCCAGGGCTGAACTTAAATTTCTTAAAGAAAGTTTCACTTCTTTATCTATCTCCAAAAGTTTAAGATAAATCTCTTTTAGCTTAGTTTCTGGGGTATTTTGAGCTAAAGGCAAAACTTTAGTTTTCAAGATAAACTCTGGCAAAGAAAGCTCTTTTGCGATCTCTTTTAAGGAAAGCTTTTTAGCTAATAAAAGCTTAGCCTTTAATAAAACCATCACTTCTTTTTTTAACATATGAAAAACAAGAGCTTCTTTATTCTGAGCTAAAAAGCTCTTTCTTAAGAGAGACAAAGCTTCCTTTTTTCTTTCTGAAAAAAGGAGATATAACCATTCAAAGATGCTCACTTCAGGATCAAAGCTTGAAAAGTAAGCTTTAACTTGGTTTAAAGCATAAAAACCTTTTAGGCTAAGTTTTTCTAACTCATTAAATAGTTTCCAAAGATCTCTTTTAAAAATTTGAGCTAAAAGTTCAATCAACTCCTCGTCTTTTTCAAACTCTTTTTCTTCTAAAAGCTCTTTTATTGCTAATTTGACCTCTTTTAAATCTTGGAGAGAAAAATGCTTAACAATCTCAAATTTAAAATTTATTTTTTCTAAAAACTTTAAAGGTATCTCTCTTCTTTCTACTAAAAAAAGATTTCCTCTCTTAGGGAGGTTCAGAAAAAATTTTAAACAGTTTGCATTAAACTTTGCTTTAGAAAAAATATCTATAGCCACAAAGGCAAAGGAAGAACCCAACAAATCAAGGTTAGAGCTTAAAGAAAGTTTTTCTTTTAATTCTGAAAAACCTTCTTCTATCTTCCAAACTTTTTCAATATTTTGCTCTTTGATAATTTTTTTCAGATACTTAAAAAGCCTAAAAGTATCTTCGCCATAAAGCAAAACCCACATAGAATTACTCTCCCACTAAATTTCTAATCTTTTCTATTATTTCTGCAGGAGTGAAGTGAGCTTTAACTAAAAAGTCCTCAGCTCCTAATCTTAATCCTCTTTCAATATCTTCTCTTTGACCTAAGTTTGACAGAATTATAACCTTAATTTGAGAAGTTTTAGGATCTTCTTTTAACTTGCTTAACACTTCAAAACCATCCATTCCGGGCAAGATTAAGTCTGGATTTTCTTCTTGAGCCTTTACTAAACCTTCCTCCCCATCTATGGCTTCTACTACATCATAACCTACGTCTCTTAGCTTTCTGGTAATCAAGTCTCTTAAGAACTTATCATCTTCTACCACTAAAAGCTTTTTCATAGTTTTTATTATTACTTTAAAACTTTGTTTACCTTTGCCACCACTTCATTAGGATCAAAATCTGTTTTGACTACCCAATCTATAGCTCCCAAAGCTACAGCTTTATCTATTTCTACCGGCTGTCCTGAGTTAGAGATAATGATCACCGGAATATCTTTTAACTGAGGGTCATTCTTAATTATCTCCAAAACCTCAAATCCTGAAAGTCTTGGCATCATTACATCTAATAAAATCAAATCTGGAATGAGCTCTTTAATTTTGTTTAAAGCTTCATCTCCATCTGGAGCTATTACTACTCTATAACCAACTTGAGTAAGCTTTTTTTCTAACAAGCTTGCCATTATCTCTTCATCTTCTGCGATTAAGATGGTCTTTGACATAAAATTAAAGTTATTTTAGGGACCTGAAATTGGAAGCTTTACAAAAAACTTTGAACCTTTACCTTCTTCAGACTCAAACCAGATTTTTCCTCCGTGAGCTTCAATTATATTTTTAGTAATGTACAGACCTAAACCAGTACCGGAAGTTTCCATTCTTAAAACATTAGCTCCCCTAAAAAACCTGGTAAAGACTCTTTCTTGCTGGTCTTTAGGAATGCCTACCCCTGTATCTTGAACTATAATTAAAACTTCTTTTTTATTATATCTTGAAACTGACAAAGTCACAACTCCACCAGGCAGAGTATATTTTATAGCATTATCCACTAAATTTGAAATTGCTAATTTAATCTTTTCCCTATCTACACTGACTAAAGGTAAAGGTTTTTCAGGTAGGATCACTCCAAACTTAATGTCTTTCATTTTAGCTTTATCTTCAAACTCTAAAGCAATTTCTTTTATCAACTCTACAATATCCTCCTTTTTCAAATTATAAACATACCTACCTTCTTCAATTCTAGCCACATTGAGAAGATCGTTAATTAAACTAATCATTCTTTCGTTAGCTTGATAGCTTTTCTCTAAAAGATCTAACTGATCACGGTTTAACTTCCCTAACTCTTGGTCCAAAAGCATTTTTAAGGTCCACTTAATAGCAGACAGAGGAGTTCTTAACTGATGAGCTGCTATAGAAACAAATTCGCTTTTTAATTTTTCGATAAATTTTTCTCTACTCACATCATGTAAGATTGCAGAAAACCCTATAACCTTCTCTCCTCTTCCTACTTTTATTATGCTTAGTTCAAAGATTTTATCTTCGTCAAACTTTATTTCCTCTTTTTCCACCTCAATACCTTCGGAAAGCTTCTTTAAGATCTCTTTTAAGATAGGATCTTTCTCTATCTTCTCAATTTCTTTGCCTAAGATTTCATCTCTCTTTATTTTAAATATCTTTTCTGCCTGAGTGTTAAAAACCTCCACTTTCATAGAAGAAAAAGAAAAGAATATCAAGCCATCTGCTAAACTATCTATAATTATCTCTACTTTGGTTCTCTCTTCTTCGGCCTTCTTTCTCTCCTCTTCTACATCTGCCAAGATGTTCAAGAGAGCTTTTCTCGAATCCGAAAGCTCTTTTAGCTTCAACTGAAGCTCTTTAGTCTTTAATTCAACTTCTTCTTTTAAAGCTCTCTGAAGTCTTATTAGTTCTGTAATTTCCACTAATAAAAAATAGTAACCTATTATCTCTCCTTCTGGCGTCCTTCTAGTATTAGCTAAAACCTTATAGAATTTCTTTTCTTTACCTTTGGGAGAAAAAGAAATCTCAATTTCTAAAAATCTTCTATTTATAACCTTTTCTGAAAAGTTGTGAGGTAAAGCTCCTTTGAAGACTTTTTCTATCCTTTTCCCAATCAAGTTTTCAGGAAAAGTAGAAAAGAGCTTTCCAAAAGAAACATTTGCTTCTAAAATAATCCCTCGAGGATTTAAGTAAGCTAAAGGTAAAGGAATAAAGTTTAAAATATCTTGGAGGTACCTTTTAAGATCTTCTAAATCTTCAATTAATTCCGCTATAACTATCTTTTCTTCTTTTTTTTCAATTTCAGCTTTAGTTACCATGTAATTTTAAAAAGATGATCTTCAGATCCAGTGGTAAAAGGACAATCTACCTCTTTTACTGTTGGATTAGAATCAGGAACCACATAGGAAGAAATTTGTTTAAAGTATCCTCTAAAATAAGGACAATAAAGAGGATGCCCCTTAAATCCTTCTAACTTTAAGATTACTTCTCTATCCTTTTCTGAAACTTTAATAGGCCTCAATTCTCCCTCGGTTCTATATTTTCTCCAATACCTGCTAGCTTCTTTAGCTACTCTTTCAATAGAAACAAAGTATCTCATCATCAAGCGCGCAATAAAAGAAACTCTGGCAGAGAAACTACCCATTTCTTCTAAATCTTCTTCTTTAAGATTAAACTCTTGAGTGATTATCTTTAAAACTAAAACATCTAACCATTGAGGATGCCACTCAAAGTCTTTTAAATCTTTCATATTTAGATCAATATTAAGCTCTTTTAACCTTTGCTCTACTCTCTCTATCCCCTCTCTTCCAAATTTAGCCCTTACAAACTTAAACTTATTTAAGATAGGGTTACCTAAGATCTTGCCTGGTATTTTTTTAATTTCAGCTAACTCTTCCTGAGAAATCATTTTAAGGTTTTAATTTTTGCTTTAAGTCTTTGTAACTCCTTTTGAGTTTCAGCAAGCTTCTTTTTTAATTCTATCATCTTTAACTCTCTACCTACAACCAATTGGTGAAACTTCTCTAATTCTTCAATGTGCTCCTTCAGTTCTTTAGTCTTTTCTTCTACTTTAGCTTCTAACTGTTGATTTAACTCTTGCAATTCTCTAGTTCTGGCTTTTACTTTGATCTCTAAAACTTGCTTTGCTTCTTCAGCTTCTTCTTTTGCTTTTACCAAATTCTGGTGTTGTTTGTAAAAAGAAAATCCAATATAAAAAGCTAAACTTCCAGTAAAAATTGAAACTAAGACTATTCCTTTCAATCCTAATATTCCAAAAAATAAAGCTCCAGCTAAGATTAACAAAAAGGCCAAAAAGCTTAAAACCCCTATCCAAAAACCAAAAGTTAAGGCTTTGACTAAAGCTTGTTGAAGATCGAAAATGTTGTGAGCTAAGAGAGCATACGAAACTATACTTACCATCAAAAACATAGAAGGAGCATCTAAATTATTTAAACTTTCTATTCCTAAAAGAGGCAAAAAAGCACTAACTATAGCTGACCATATCCCTGAGATTCCCATTCCTAATAACAAATAAAAGACTTTTAACTTTGTCCTTTGGTTTAAAGTAGTAAGGTAAAACCTAAGCAAACTAAAGAAAGAGATAAGAACTAAAGCTAATATAAACAAAGCCCAAGGCAGAAAGAGATAACCTAACTCTATCTCAACTTTAAAAGCTGAAATTTCTTTTATTTCTTTAACTAATAGATTTGAAAATAAAGAAGCAAAGATAAATATATTTCCTACTCCCCAATATAATATTTTCCAAAAAGGAGAAACCTTGAAATTTAAAAAAGTCATTACAAACTCAAAACCTAAAATCGCCAAAATTGTTCCTAAAAGATAAGTGGTTTTAACTAAAAATGGGGACTTTAAATAAATTCCTAAAAAGTTAGCTAAAATCCAAATTCCTACAGCCAAAGAAAAGACGGCAAACTTTCTTATAGCTTTATCCTTAGTTAAAAAAGAGTACAGACTTAACCCAAAAGAGCCTATTGCGGAAAAAATATTTAGACTCAAAATTAAAACTTCTGACATCTTTTTAAAACTTAAGGGAGCTTAGAAAGCAAACTTTTGAATTCTAGCTCCTTTAATATCGAGAATGCTTCTTTTTTATTGTAGCTTTCCCAACTACAATCTTCCAACTTAAAATTTAGCTCCAAATTTCTCTTTACCTCCAAAAGCTCTTTATTAAAAAAAGCTTGATCTTTGTTTGCTTTTAAAGATTGGTATTGCTTTAAAGTAATAATCCTTTCTTTTAAAGCTGACTCTAAATTTTGATAAATCCCTTCCAACGAGCCAAACTTAGCTAAAAGCTGTTTAGCGGTCTTTTCTCCAATCCCTTTAACTCCAGGTACATTATCGGAAACATCTCCTTTTAACGCTTTAAAATCTACTAACTGCCAAGGCTCAAGCCCAAATCTCTCTTTTATCCTATCTAAATCATAGATAACTTCTTCTTTAACTCCTTTTTTAAAAGTGTAAACTTGAATCTTTTCAGATACTAACTGAAGAAGATCTAAATCTCCAGACACAATTATAACTCTAAGGTTGGGATTTTCTTTTAAAGATAGATCAGAGATAGTGGCTATGACATCATCTGCTTCAAATCCAGACTTTTGGTAAACTGGGATAGAAAAAGCTTTTAAAACTTCTTTGAATTTTTCAATTTGAAAAGTTAACTCTTTTGGTGTCTTAGGTCTTTGAGCTTTGTATTCTTTAAACATCTCTTCTCTAAAAGTCGGGACTGGCAAATCAAAAGCAGATGCTAAGTATTTAGGACTAAACTCTTTCAAAACTTTAAAAACTATTCTCAATCCCCCATAAATAGCCTGAGTAGGTTCTCCTTTGCTATTGAAAAGAGGAGGTAAAGCGTGAAAGGCTCTATGCAAAATTGAGTTAGAATCTAAGAGTAAAAGCAAGTTGCTCTTAAAGAGCATAAAAAGATTTGACTTTAATTTTTCTTAAATTTAAATCCAAAACTTCAAAAGTAATATCTATTCTTTCTGAAGGTAAACTTCTTCTCAATCTTTTAGCCCATTCTATAGCAACTATGCTCTGAGAAGACTTTAAGATTTCTTTAAATTTTACAAAAGCAAGATCCTTTTCCCAAGAGACACGATAAAAATCAAAGTGAAAAAAATTCTTTCCTCCTGCAGCTCTGTATCTTTGCATAATCAAAAAAGTGGGGCTTTTAATCTTTTCTTTTACTCCAAAACCTTTAGCCAATCCTTGAATAAAGGTAGTCTTCCCTGATCCAATTTCACCTTCTAAAGAAAAAACTAAAGGCAGATTAAAAAGCTGAGACTCTTTTATCTCTTGAGCTAAAGCTTTAGCTAATTTTTGAGTTTCTAAAGGAGAATAGGTTTTAGTTTGAAATTGAGGCAAAATTGACATAAAGTTTAAATAAAAATCCATTTTATGCCTTATTACCACAAAGTCTCTGAAGTAGTAAAGATAGAAGATTTTGAAGCTTTAAGAATCTTAGACAAAGTCTTATCGGTGGAGGATTATAGAAAAGCTATTAAACTTTCTTTTCACAAAAGTATAACTTTTTTGAGCGAGATTATCTTAGGAGGAGCAATTAAATTAAGAGCCTCAGATATCCATATTGAACCTAAAGAAACTGATGCTTTACTAAGAGTGAGAATCGATGGAATATTGCAAGAAGTTTTAGCCTTCCCTAAAAGTTTATATCATAGCTTGGTTTCTAGAATAAAGTTTTTAGCTAAATTAAAGCTCAACATCACAGACAGACCTCAAGACGGAAGGTTTACTATATCGTTTGAAGGTATAGAAATTGAAGTTAGAACTTCAGATATCCCTGCAGAATATGGAGAAACTATTGTAATGAGACTCTTAGATCCACGGAGCTTATTGAACTTGGAAGAACTTGGATTAAGAAAAGACCTCCTGGAAATATTCAAAAGAGAAATTAGAAAACCAAACGGAATGATAATTTTAACCGGACCCACTGGATCAGGAAAAACCACCACTTTATATGCAATCTTAACAGAGCTCAAAAGCCCAGAAATAAAAATAATTACTATCGAGGACCCCATAGAGTACCACTTGGAAGGAGTTGTCCAAACTCAAGTAGATCCTAAAAGAGGTTATGATTTTGCAAATGGATTAAGAGCCATTGTAAGGCAAGATCCAGATGTAATTTTAGTAGGAGAAATTAGAGATTTAGAAACTGCTCAAATTGCCCTTCAAGCAGCTCTAACTGGCCACTTAGTTTTAACTACTTTACATACTAACGATTCAGCTGGAACGGTAGCTAGGCTTCAAGCTTTGGGAGAAAAACCTGTAAACATAGCTCCAGCTTTAAATATGGCGGTAGCTCAAAGGTTAGTAAGAAGAGTTTGTAAAAAATGTTCTAAATTAAAAGACCCAGAAGAAATAGAGCTTAAAAAGATTAAAAAAGTTATCTCTGATTTACCTCCAAGTTTTCCTAAACCAGATTTGAAAAACTTAAAACTTAAAAAACCTAAAGGGTGTAAAGAATGTAATCATACAGGCTACCGAGGTAGAATAGGAATCTTTGAAGCTTTTTTAGTAGATGAAGAAATCGAACAACTCATCTTAACCTCCCCCCCGATTAATGTCTTGAGAGAAACAGCTAAAAAGAAAGGAATGGTAACTTTACAGCAAGATGGAATCTTAAAAGTACTAGAAAAAATTACTACAATAGAGGAGGTAGAAAGGATTACAGGACCAATAGAAATTTAAAAAGCCCCTAAGGGTTTGAATAAAGAGCCTTAATTTTAGCCTCTCTCGAGGTATGCCCCAGCTCAACGCCAGGACACCCAGTTGCTAAAGAGAGGCAAAACTTTTTAGCCCTTAGGGGCTGGTGTAGCCAATAATAGCAAAATTAAAATAATATGTCAAGAGTAAAGCCTCAAATTTTCAATCATCTAAAAGAGGAGACTTCTTTAGATGTAGCTTTAAGGCCTAAAAGTTGGGAAGAGTATATTGGACAAGAAAAGGTAAAAGAAAACCTTAAGGTAATGATTGAAGCTTCAAAAATTAGAAAGGAAACTTTAGATCACTTACTTTTTTACGGCCCTCCAGGAGTGGGCAAAACTACCTTAGCTTACCTTTTAGCTAAAGAGCTCAACACTCAAATCAAGATTGTCTCTGCTCCAGCTATAGAAAAGGTTGGAGATTTAGCTGCTTTGCTTACCAACTTAAAGGAAGGTGAAATTCTGTTTATCGATGAGTGTCATAGACTTTCTAAAACCATCGAAGAATATCTTTATCCTGCAATGGAAGAGTATAAACTTCACTTAATTTTAGGCAAAGGGCCAATGGCAAAAACTATATCTTTAGATTTAGCTAAATTTACCTTAATTGGTGCTACCACCAGACCAGCTCTGTTGTCTTCTCCTTTAAGATCGAGATTCGGAGCTATCTTTCAGCTAGATTATTACTCTCCTGAGGATATTGTTAAAATTTTAGAAAGATCAAGCAAAGTTTTAAACATCAAAGCTGAAAATTCAGCTTTAAAATTAATAGCTAAAAGATCAAGGTTCACTCCTAGAATAGCCAATCGCCTTTTAAAAAGAATTAGGGATTTAGCTCAGGTAAAAGGTATCAATAAAATCACCAAAGATATAGCTTTAGAAGCTCTAGAGATGCTTCAAATAGATGAGTTAGGATTGGAACCTTTAGATCGAGAAATCTTAAAAGTGATAATTGAAAAGTTTAAAGGAGGACCTGTAGGCTTGAATACTTTATCTGCAGCAACTTCTCAAGAAGAAGATACCATCTTAGAGGTAATCGAACCTTATTTGCTGAAATTAGGTTTAGTTCAAAGAACTCCAAGAGGAAGAGTGGCTACCCCTTTAGCTTACAAGCACTTAGGCTTTCAAATCGAAGCTAAAGAACAAAAAGCTTTATGGGAGTAAAAGAAGTTTTAGAAAATTTTTTAGCTCAAGATGAAGAACTTTTTTTAATTTACCAAAAGGAACTTAAAAGGCAAAAAGAAACTTTAACTCTAATTCCTTCTGAAAATTACCCTTCTTTAAAAGTTCTTTTAGCCCAAGCTACAGTTTTTGGAAACAAATACGCTGAAGGTTATCCTCAAAAAAGATATTACGCTGGTAACCAATTTATAGATGAGTTAGAAACTTTAGCTATAGAAAGAGCGAAAGCTTTGTTCAAAGTTCCTTTCGCTAATGTTCAAGCTTTATCTGGATCCCCTGCCAACCTGGCAGTTTACTTAGCTTTAATTGAACCTGGAGAGAAGATAATGGGTTTAGATTTAGATTCGGGAGGACACTTAACTCATGGAGCCAAAAGTTCTTTTACCTCAAAATTGTTTCAAAGCATCCCTTACAAAGTTGATTCTGAAGGTTTTCTTGATCTCAACTATGTTGAAAAATTGGCTAAAAAAGAAAAGCCTAAAATCATAATTGTAGGGACTACAGCTTACCCTCGAATCTTAGATTTTAAAGCCTTTTCAGAAATTGCAGAAAAAGTTGGAGCTTATCTTTTGGCAGATATTTCTCATATTGCAGGATTGGTTGTAGCTGGCGCCCATCCTTCTCCAGTACCTTTTGCAGATATCATCACTACAACTACTCACAAAACTTTAAGGGGGCCTCGGGGAGCTTTAATCTTAGTCACTGAAAGGGGAATCCAAAAAGATAAAGATCTTCCTAAAAAGATCAACAAAGCCATCTTTCCAGGTTTGCAAGGAGGACCTCACCAAAATACTATCTTTGCTATAGCTTTAGCTCTAAAGGAAGCTCAAAGCAAAGAGTTTAAAGATTATAGCTTTCAAATAATTAAAAATTCTAAAGTTTTGGCTCAAACTTTAATCGAAGAAGGAATAAAGTTAGTTACTAATGGAACCGACAACCATCTTATGGTTTTAGAATTTAGAGAAAATCCTGGTTTCGGTTCTATCTTGCAAGAAGCTTTAGAAGAGATAGGACTGACCGCTAACAAAAACACTATTCCTCAAGAACCCTTTTCTCCTTTCTTTCCTTCGGGCTTGAGAATTGGCACTCCCGCTATAACTTCAAGAAAGATGCAAGAAAAAGAAAGCAAAGAAGTTGGCAAGATAATTGCTAAAGTGATAGAAAAAGTTAAAAACTTCAAGCTTTATCCCAATCACCCTAAAGAAAGCTTAAAAGAAATAAAAGCTAAGCTTAAAAATATTCCAGAGCTAAAAGATCTAAAGTTTAAAGTTAAAGAGTTAGCTTTAAAGTTTCCAATTTATCCTGAACTATGAAGCAGTACTTAGAGCTTTTAAAAGAGATTTTAGAAAAAGGAGTAGACAAAGAAAATAGAACTGGAATTAAAACCAGGGTTTTGTTTGGGAAAGTTTTAAGATTCAACTTAGAAGAAGGTTTTCCAGCTGTAACTACTAAAAAGTTAGCTTTCAAAAGTGTATTAGCTGAGCTTTTGTGGTTTTTAAAAGGAGAATCAGATATTAAAAAGCTTCATTGGTTAAACTGCCCAATTTGGGACTTAAATGTTAAAAGTAAAGAGTGGCAAGCTAAAACTAAAGATAAAGATTCAGCAGGAAGGATTTACGGCGTTCAATGGCGAAGCTGGCAAGGGAAGGAAAAGACTATAGACCAACTCAAAGAAGCTATAGAAAAGATTAAAAACAACCCTGAAGATAGAAGAATTTTAGTTTTAGCCTGGAAACCGGATGAGTTAGATCAAATGTGCCTTCCTCCTTGCCATCTCTTGTTTCAATTTTTCGTTAATCCTCAAACTAAAGAGCTCTCTTTGGCTATGTTTCAAAGAAGCTGTGATATGTTTTTAGGAGTTCCTTTTAACATTGCTTCTTATTCTTTGCTTTTGCATATAGTTTCAGCCTTAACCAAACTAAAACCTAAAGAATTTGTTCACTTTTTAGGAGATTGCCACATTTACCACAATCACTTTCCTCAAGTTAAAGAGCAGTTAAAAAGGAAACCTTATCCCTTGCCAAAATTAAAGTTAAATCCTCTCTTCTTTGAAATGAACTCTATTGAAGATTTAGACAAGTTTATTGAAGAAATCTTTAATCAAGCTAAGAAGATTAAAGAAAAGTATCCTGAAAAAATAGCCAAAAAGAAAGTGTATCAACTTTTAGACAAAGTAGCTACTTTAGAAAATTATAAACATCATCCTCCCTTAAAAGCTGAAATGGCGGTATGATAATAACTTTGGTAGCGGCTATAGCCAAAAATTGGGTAATTGGAAAAGATAATTCTTTGCCTTGGCACATCCCTGCAGATCTGAAAAGATTTAAAATTTTAACTTTAGGCAAACCTGTAATTATGGGAAGAAGAACCTTTGAATCCATTGGAAAGCCTTTACCCAAAAGAATAAATATTGTCCTATCTTGGCAAAAAGATCTCCCCGAAAAAGAAAACTTATTAGTTGCCACCTCTATTCCTGAAGCCTTAAAGATAGCTAAAAATTTTGGCCAAGAAGCGATAATAGCAGGAGGAGCTCAAGTTTACAAGCAATTTTTACCTTTAGCTCAAAGAATGCACTTAACCTTAATAGAAAAAGAGTTTGAAGGTGATACCTTCTTCCCTCAATTTAACTTAAAAGAGTGGAAAGTGGTTAAAGTTAAATCTTTACCTCCTAATCCTGAAACTCCCTATCCTTTAAAGTTTTTAACTCTCCAAAGAAAAAATTATTGAAAAAAAATTATTAAAAATTAAAAATAAAAACTTTAACAAAATAAAACTCTCAGGTAACAATTTTTTCACGATCGTGAAAATTTTGCTCCCAGGTTGAAATCTTGAGAAAAAGGGGTTAAAATTTTTTTAGAGGTGGGATGCGCCGAATTGGTAAGGCACCGGCCTGGAGAGCCGGGTCCGCCGC
>WFWQ01000070.1 GCA_015491015.1 Patescibacteria group bacterium
ATAAGAGACAGGTATATAGGAAAGCTTACTAAATAACCTAAAAGTCCAGCTCCTTTTAAATCTGAAGATTGAACTCCAATTATCCCTAAGATTCCTATCAGAATTAAAGCTAAAGAAAGAAAAGAAACTTTTAAATGAGCCTTTTCTTGTCCTCGAAACAAAATAGCTCCAAGTAATAAAAAGACAAAGGGCAAAGTTAAAGTTGTCTTACCAAAAAGAAAGACAAAAAACTTTAAAAGATATTTTCCTCCAATTCCTCCTTTGTTAAAAAAGCTTAAAAAGAGCACAAGAGATAAAAGCCAAAAAAAGATAGCTAAGATTTTAAGTTTGATCCCTAGAGAGAGATAAGGTTCTTTTTTCTTTATTTCCTTTTGTTTTTTCTTTTTTTTGAAAGGCACTTTTATCTTTTCTTAAATCCCGTTCCAGCTGGTATTATTTTACCAAGAATTACGTTTTCTTTCAGTCCTAAGAGCTTATCTTCAGCTCCTTCCAAAGAAGCTCTAATTAAAACTCTGGAAGTTTCTTGGAAAGAAGCAGCAGAAAGGAAAGAAGGGGTAGACAAGGCTACTTTGGTAATTCCCAAGAACAAATCTTTAGCTTTAGGTAAGTTTTTCTTTCCTAACTTCTTTAGTCTTTCTACTTCTTCCAAAAATTCTGCTCTTTCCACTACTTGGCCAGGGATAAATCTTGAATCTCCTTCTTCAATTACTCTTACTCTAGAGAACATTTGTCTAATAATAACTTCAAAGTGTTTGTCGTGAATATTTACCCCCTGGGAAACATAAATTTTGGTAATTTCTTTAAGGATTGTTTCTGCAATTTTTTCTTTTTCAATTCCAATTTTGTGGAGTTCTTTAGGATCTATAGATCCATCTGTTAAAGGTTGCCCCTTTTTTACTTTATCTCCCTTTTCAACCAATACAATAGAGTCAATATTTGCTTTATACTCTAAAAGTTTTTCAGGATTGAAAGCTTTGATTTTGATAACTTTCTCCTTGGTTATATCTATCACTTTTCCATCTACTTCAGATAGTATAGCTTTTTTGGCAGGAGATCTTAATTCAAAAAGTTCTTCTACTCTTGGCAAACCTAAAGTAATGTCAGTTCCTCCTGCTACTCCTCCAACATGAAAAGTTCGCATAGTTAACTGAGTACCAGGTTCGCCAATAGATTGAGCAGCTACAATTCCTACAGCTTCTCCTAACTTAATAAGTTCGTTTCTACCTAAGTCCCATCCGTAGCAAAGTTGACAAAGTCCTCTGATATTTTTACAAGAAAGAGGAGATCTTACTTTAACTTCTTTGATGTTTTCAGAGTGAGCTATAATTTTAGCTCTCTTGAAGTCTATAATTTCTCCTTTTCTTACAATTATCTTTCCTTCTTTATCTTTTATATCTTGCAAACTTATCCTTCCTACAATCTTGTAAATAAAGTTTTGACCTATTTCTTCAGCTGCTTTTTTGGAAATTAAAATTCCTTCTTCATCTCCACAGTCTTCGGTGGTAATAATTACTTCGTGAGCTACATCTACTAACCTCCGGGTGAGATAGCCGGCTGTAGAAGTTTTCAAAGCGGTATCTACTGTTCCTTTTCTTGCTCCGTGAGTAGAAATGAAGTATTCCAATACGGTTAAACCTTCTTTATAGGAGTTTTTTACTGGCAACTCTATTACTTGTCCCGCAGGATTGGTAACTAATCCTTTCATTCCTGCCATCTGAATGACTTGAGTCCAACTTCCTCTCGCTCCTGACTCTACCATCATATAAGCTGGGCTATCTTTTGGTAAGATTTGATGAATCCTTTCTTCTATTTGAGATTTAGCTTTAGTCCAAACTTCAATGATTTTGTTTCTCCTTTCTTCTTTGGATAACAATCCTTGTTCAAAGTGCTCTAATATTTTTTCGGTCTCTTTTTCTGCAGACTCTATAATTTGAGGTTTTTCTTTAGGTAAAGTTAGGTCTGATATACTCCAGGAAATTCCACTTAAGGTAGCGTACTCAAAACCTAACTTCTTGATTGCATCTAAAGTTTCTTCTACTACTTCCGGAGGATATTCATCGATTAAGCTAGATACAATTCCATCTAATTTTTTAGCATCAATTAAATCATTTTGAAAAGGAAATCCGGGAGGTAATGTTTCGTTAAACAAGATCCTTCCTACTGTAGTTTCTATAAATCTTTCTTCTCCTTTAGCTTGAGGATTAACTAAAACTTTAATCTTAGCTCTCAAATCCACAACTCCTTCTTCTCGAGCTAAAATAGCTTCTTCAAAGTGAGAAAATACTTTTCCTTCTCCTTTAGCTCCTTCTTCAATCCAAGTTAGCCAATAACAGCCTATCACTATATCTTGAGTTGGAGTGACTATTGGTTTTCCAGTTGCAGGTTTCAAAAGATTTAAAGTAGAGAGCATTCTTTCTTTAGTTTCTCTTTGAGCTTCTTCGGAAAGAGGAAGATGAACTGCCATTTGATCCCCATCAAAGTCAGCGTTATAAGCTTTACAAACTAAAGGATGAATTCTTATGGCTAAACCTTCAATTAAAACTGGTTCAAAAGCTTGAATCCCTAAGCGATGCAAAGTTGGAGCTCGGTTCAAAAGTACTAACTTTCCTTTAACTACTTTTTCTAAAGCTTCCCAAACTTCTTCTCTTTCTTCTTCAATCAGCCTTAAAGCCCCTCTCAAATTGTAGGCCAATTCTCTTTCAATTAATTCTTTAGCTACAAAAGGTTTGAATAGCTCTAAAGCCATCTTTTTAGGAAGTCCACATTGATAAAGCCTTAATTCAGGTCCTACTACAATTACAGATCTTCCTGAATAGTCAACTCTCTTTCCTAACAGATTTTGCCTAAATCTACCTTGCTTTCCTTTTAGCATATCAGCTAAGCTCTTGAGCAATCTTTGGCCTCCAGTAGTAGCTTTAGTGGTAGCTCCTCTTCGCATTCCATTGTCAATTAAAGCATCTACCGCTTCTTGAAGCATTCTTTTTTCATTTCTTACAATTACCTCTGGAGCTGAAATTTCCAAAAGTCTCTTTAAGCGATTGTTTCTGGTAATTACTCTTCGGTAAAGATCGTTTAAATCTGAAGAGGCAAATCTTCCTCCATCTAACTGAACCATAGGTCTTAATTCTGGAGGCAAAACAGGAATAACCTCTAAAAACATCCAAGAAGGTTTAATTCCTTCCCTTAACATTCCTTCAAAGAGCTTTAACCTTAAATAGATCTTTTTCTTACCCTCTCCATCTTTTTTCTTTAGCTCTTTTTTCATCTCTTCAATCTCCTTTTGAAGATCTATCTTTTCAAAGATCTCTTTTAAAGTTTCAGCTCCAGTACCCGCTTTGAAGATGTGGCCATACTTTAAAGAAAGTTCTCTATATTCTATTTCAGATAGGATTTTAAGAGGTTTTAAATTTAAAAGCTTTTGTTTTTCTTCGTCTCTAATCTTCGCCAATTCTTCCGGAGAAGCTACTTTATTTTTAAGCTTTTCTTTATACTCTTTATCTATTTCTTTCAGCGCTTCTTTTTTAGCTTTTTCGTCTACCTCTTTTACAATATAGCCTGAAAAGTAAACCACCCTTTCTAATTGGGGTCCTGGAATGTTTAAAACTAATCCCATTCTTGACGGTACACCTCTCAAGTACCAAATGTGAGCTACAGGACAAGCTAACTTTATGTGGCCTAATCTTTTTCTTCTTACCGAAGAATGAGTAACTTCTACTCCGCATCTATCACAAATTATCCCTTTGTATCTTATTCTTTTGTACTTTCCACAATAACACTGAAAGTCTCTTTCTGGTCCAAAGATTACCTCACAAAACAACCCTCCTCTTTCTGGTCTTTGAGTGCGGTAATTGATGGTTTCTGGTTTGGTTACTTCACCGTAAGACCAGCTTAAGATTTCTTCAGGAGAAGCTAGCTTAATTTTAATAGAAGAGATTTCGTCTACCCTCATATTTTTTAAGTTTTTCTTTTAGATTTAATTAAATCTTCTAAGTTAAGCTCTTCCATTTTATCTATGTCTTTTCCTTTAATCTCAATTTTGCCATCTTTTACTTTAAAAATTACATTAATTCCCAAAGATTGAAGTTCTTTAACTAAGAGCTCAAAGGAAGCTGGAATGTTTGGATTTCTTATAGGTAATCCCTTTAAGATTGCTTGCAAAGCTTGAGTTCTCCCTTTTACATCGTCTGATTTTATAGTTAGCATCTCTTGCAGAGTGTAAGCTGCGCCATAACCTTCTAAAGCCCAAACTTCCATTTCTCCAAATCTTTGTCCTCCAAATTGAGCTTTGCCTCCCAAAGGTTGTTGGGTAATTAAAGAATAAGGCCCAATGGAGCGCATATGAATCTTATCTTCTACCATATGGATAAGTTTCATAATATACATTACTCCTACAGCTACTTTACCCTTTAGCTTTTCTCCTGTTCTTCCATCAATTAAAGTGACTTTTCCATCTTCGGGTATTCCTGCCTTTTTGAGCTCTTCTTTAATTTCTTCTTCTGTAGCTCCAGACATAGAGGGAGAAATAGCTAAGTAGCCAAGTTTTTTGGCCGCTAACCCTAAATGCAGTTCTAAAATTTGTCCTAAGTTCATCCTGGAAACTACTCCTAAAGGATTCAAGATCACATCTATTGGAGTGCCATCTTCTAAGAAAGGCATATCTTCTATGGGGAGAACTTTAGCTACTACTCCTTTGTTCCCGTGTCTATTAGCTAACTTGTCTCCAGATTGAATCTTTCTAATAGTAGCTACCTGAACTTCTATTCTTTTAATTATTCCTGGTTCTAATTTGTGGCCTTTAGCTCGATCAAAGACTTTAACTCCTATAACTCTTCCTCTTTTGCCGTGTTCCATTCTTAAAGAAGTATCTTTCACTTCTTTAGCCTTTTCTCCAAAGATAGCTCGCAAAAGTTTTTCTTCGGGAGTCATCTCTCTTTCTCCTTTAGGAGAGATCTTTCCTACTAAGATATCTCCTGGTTCTACCCAAGCTCCAATTCTAACTATTCCTTCTTCATCTAAGTCTTTAAGCTTTTCTTCAGCTACATTAGGAATGTCAGCTGTAGTAGTTTCAGGGCCTAACTTGGTTTCTCTAACATCACAAGTGAAGCTTTCAATATGGATGGAGGTAAAAACATCATCTCTTACCAATCTCTCTGAGATTACAATTGCATCTTCAAAAGTGTTTCCTCGCCAGGACATAAAAGCTACTAAGACATTTTTTCCTAAAGCTAAGTATTCTCCATCTATTCCTCCTCCTGAAGCTAAAGGTTGTCCTTTTTTGACCTCATCTCCCTTTCTTACCAACGGCCTTTGGTGTAAGCAAGTGTATTGATTAGTTCTTGCAAAAGTTAAAAGTTGGTAATCTTTAATTTTGCCAGAGTTATACTTTACTTTAATGTGTTTAGCATCTACCTCTAAAATTTTGCCTTTTTCTTCTGCTCTCAAGAGTAATCCTGAATCTTCAGCTACCTTAATTTCGGTACCAGTACAAACTAAAGGTTTTTCGGGGATTAGCAAAGGAACAGCTTGCCTTTGCATATTGGCTCCCATCAAAGCTCGATTGGCATCGTTGTTTTGCAAGAAAGGAATTAAAGATGCAGATACAGAAAGGAATTGTTCTGGAGAAACATCAATATAATCTACTTCCTCTCGGTGAGCTATTCCAGGTTTGCCTTTAACCCTTGCTTCTACAATTTCTTGAGCAATTTTGTTATCTTTAATTTTAGTGTCTGCTGTAGCTATAATATATTGTTCTTCTTCGTAAGCTGTAAGGAAATGAACTTCTTTGGTGATCTTTCCTTTTTCTACCTTGTAGTAAGGGGTAATTAAGAATCCATAAGGGTTAACTTTGGCATATCTGGCTAAATAGGTTACAATTCCCACATTTTGGCCCTCTGGAGTTTGAATAGGGCAAATTCTTCCATAGTGGGAAGGTTGTACATCTCTAACTTCAAATCCTGCTCTTTCTTTGCTTAAACCTCCAGGACCTGAAGCTGTAAGCCTTCTTTTGTGTTCTAATTCAGAAAGAGGGTTTTCATTATCCATAAACTGAGAAATTTGTCCTGAGGTGAAAAACTCTTTTACCACTGCATTGAAGGGTCTCGAGTTTATAACTTCAGCTGGAGTTACATCTTGGGGATCTAAGATAGACATTCTATCCTTAGCAGATCTTACCATTCGAGTTAATCCTATTCTTAACCTATCTTTTAAAAGCTCATGGATAGTTCTAACTCTTCGGTTGCCCAAGTGATCAATTTGATCTGGTTCAGCTTCAGGGTTATTGTTTAGTCTGATGATTTCTCTTATGGTTTCAATAATGTCTTCTACTTTTAAAACTCTATCTTGCTTTTCCAGCTTTCCTTCTTGAGCTCTTTGAGCTATCTGAGGTAATCTATCTTTAAGTTGGGGAAGTCTTTGAAAGGTTCTCCATCTTCCTACTTCTGAAAGATCATACCTTTCAAAGTTAAAGAAGGTATTTTTGATTAGTTCTTGAGCGGTATCTGGAGTTGCGGTATCTCCAGGGCGCAAGCATTGATAAAGATCTAAAATAGCTTCTTCAAAAGTTTTAATTTCATCTCTCTCTAGAGTAGTTTTAATGAAGTTTTGAGTACCTTGATCTACATCCTCAAAGAGCTGGGGAATTTCTTCAGGTTTAATTCCAAAAGCTTTAAGCAAAGTAGTAGCTAAGATTCTTCGTCTGCGGTCTACTCTAACTATTATTTGGCCTGGTCTTTCAGTAAAGAACTCTAACCAAACTCCACGCGAAGGAATAATTTTAGCTCCAAAGTAGTGCAAAGCAGGATCTTCTAAGGTAAAGAATATTCCTGGCGATCTTATTAATTGAGAAATGATTACTCTTTCTACTCCATTAATAACAAAAGTTCCCCTTGAAGTCATCAAGGGGAAATAACCAATAAAAACATCTTGCTCTTTAATTTCTCCGGTCTTAAGGTTTTTGATTCTTACTCTAAATCTCAGAGGAGCATCATACGAGTCATTGTGCTCTTTTGCCTCTCTTTCTGAAGGATATCTTGAATCTCCTAATTTAAAGTCTACCACATCTAATTCAAACTCTTTTTCAGTGTAGTCTTTAATAGGGAAAACCTCATCTAAAAGTTCTCTAAAAGTCTCTTTCCAGAACTTTTCCCAACTTTCTTTAGTAACTTGGAGAAGAGAAGGGAGGGGTAAAGTGAGGGGGTGTTTGGAAAAGTTTTTGATTTTCATATAAGGTTTGAGGGATTTTATACTTTAAATGCCAGTAATTTTAATTATACCAAGTATTTATTTGAAAAATCAAGTGGTAGTTTTTTATTCTGAAGTATAAGGCAATAAGGCTAAAAATCTTGCTCTTTTTACAGCTTGGGCTAATCTTCTTTGATGAAAAGCGCAGACTCCAGTTTTCTTTCTTGGTTTTATTTTATAAGATAAAGATAAAAATCTTTTTAAAGTGTCTACATCTCTAAAATCTACCTCTTTGTTGTATCTACAAAAATAGCATTCCATATTTTTTATGGAATTTTACCATTCTATATGGGAATTTCGTCAATGTCAATTTCTTCCACTTCTTCAGGTTTAAGTTTTTCTTCTTGAACTTGAGATGGAGGCTCAACCTTTTTAGGGCCTAGCTGGATTCTTTCCGCAATGATTTCGGTTTTATATCTTTTTATTCCCGATTGATCTTCCCAGCTTCTGGTCCGAAGCCTTCCTT
>WFWQ01000071.1 GCA_015491015.1 Patescibacteria group bacterium
ATAGATCTTACTAAAGATATAAAAGAAAATATATTTGAGGTTGTCAAAGAGCTTCAACGTAAACTTTTAACTTACTTGACTTCAGAAGAGGAAAGATCCTTAACTAAATGGATAAGCAAAGAAAACCTGCATTTAACTTTGCTTTTTTTAGGAGAAGTTTCTAAAGAAAAGGTAGAGATTTTAAAAAAGCTTTTATCTCAAGCTGGCAAAGAGTTTTCTTCTTTTGAGCTGCAGACCGATAAGGTAATTTTGGCTCCTCCCAATTATAAAGGCGTACCGAGAATGATTTGGATCACTTTTAAGGAATCTTCACAGCTTAAGAGTTTGAGGAAGATTTTGGAAGTAAAATTAAAAGATTACTTTTTCTTTCCGAAAGAGGAGTTTATTCCCCATCTAACTTTAGTTAGATTTAGAACTTTTTATTTAAAAAGATTTTGGCCAGAGAACTTTCCTCAAGATTTAGAAAAAAAGTTTAATTTAAAGTTTAAAGTAGAGGAAATTACTTTATTTGAGAGTAAACTTTACCCTAAAGGTCCAGAATACATTCCTTTAGCTAAATTTAAATTAAATCCTTGAGGGTATTTTTGGTAGGAATTGGAGGAATAGGAATGTCAGCTTTAGCTCGCTATTATTTGTCTGAGGGATTTGAAGTTTTAGGTTCAGATTTAGAGCATTCAGAAATTATAGAAGAGTTAGAAAGGGAAGGGATAAAAGTGTTTATAGGACACAATAAGGAGAATCTTCCTTCAAATTTGGATCTCTTAGTCTTTTCTCAAGCTGTGCCTAAAGATTCCAATCCCGAAATTCAAGAAGCTTTAAGAAGGGGAGTTAAAGTTTTAACTTACCCTCAAGCTGTAGGAGAAATAACTAAGAAAAAAGAGACTATAGCTGTAGCTGGTTCTCATGGCAAAGGAACTACTTTAGCTTTTTTAACTTTAATCTTTTTAGAAGCAAAGCTAGATCCTACGGTCATAATTGGGACTAAATTAAAAGAATTAGGGAATCTTAATTTTAGAAAGGGAAGTTCTAAGTGGCTTTTGTTAGAAGCTGATGAGTTTTCGGGAGCTTTCTTAAACTACTATCCTAAAATTGCGGTGTTAACCAATATTGATTTGGAGCATTTGGAGTTTTTTGGAACTTTGGAAAGAGAGTTGGAGTATTTTAAAAAGTTTGGATCTAATGTAGATCCCGAAGGGGCTTTAATAGTCAATTTTGACGATCCTAATTGTATTGAAGTTAGCAAGGCTTACTCGGGGAAAGTTATTTCTTTTTCTTTGAAAGATAAAGAGATAGATAAAGTTAGAAAAGTTTTAAAACTTAAAGGTATTCATAATCTTTACAATGCTTTAGCTGCTTTTAAAGTAGCTAAGTTTTTGAGCCTTGAAGAGAAAATAATTTTGAAAGCTATCTCTAAATTTGAAGGAGCCTGGCGAAGGTTTCAAAAGAAAGAATCCAAAGGTATTTTGTTTATTACCGATTACGCTCATCATCCTACCGAGCTTAAATTTTTAATTCAAGCTGCTAAAGAAGAGTTTCCTCACAAAAAAATTGCTTTAATTTTTCAACCTCATCAGATAGAAAGATTTAAAATCTTGAAAGAAGATTTCAAAAAGTTGTTCCTCTCTTTACCGGTTCACAAGCTTATCTTAACCGATGTTTATTTAGTTCCAGGGAGAGACAAAGAAGAAGATCCTGCCTTGCTTTCTAAAAGGGTAATTCAAGAGCTATCCTCAATTGAGCCTTCAAAATTTTTTTATCTTCCTTTTAAACCCGAAGAGCTTTTGAACTTTATTTTTCAAAACTTTAATTATCAATGGGTGGTTCTTTTAGTAGGGGCTGGAAATATTTATAATGTATTTAAAAAACTTCCATGAAGGAAATAATCATTCCTTTAATTGGAATTGGAGTGGTTTTGATTGTTATTTATCGTTTAGTAAAACTGATAAAGTAAATTTTAAGGATGGAAAAATTTATAGCTGATCTTCATTTGCATAGCCCTTTTTCTAGGGCTACTTCCCAAAGGATGAACTTGGAAACTTTAAGAGAGTTTGCTTTACTTAAAGGAATTAAGCTTTTAGGTACAGGAGATTTTACTCATCCAGAGTGGTTTTTAATTCTTAAATCCAATCTTTTAGAGGTAGATTTTGGGGTATTTAAGTTGAAAGGATTCTCTGAAGAGGTTTTATTTCTGATTACCGGCGAAGTTAGTTGCATAGCTCAAGATAAAGGAAAATTAAGAAAAGTTCATCATTTAATTTTAGTTCCTGATTTTGAAACGGCTCAAAAAGTTAATTCTCAACTTAAACTCTTTGGAAATTTAGAGGAAGATGGGAGACCTACTTTAAAAATTAAAAGTTTAGATCTTTTAAATTTGCTTTTAGAAATTAATGAAAAAATAATCTTAATCCCTGCTCACGCTTGGACTCCTCACTTTTCTATTTTTGGTTCTAATTCTGGATATGATTCTTTGGTGGAAGCTTTTGGATATTTAACCTCTAAAGTTAAGGCTATAGAAACTGGGTTAAGTTCAGATCCTCCGATGAATTGTAGGGTTCCTTTTTTAGAAAAAGTTTGTTTAGTTTCTTTTAGTGATGCTCATTCTCCTGAAAATTTAGGCAGGGAAGCTACGATATTTGAAGGCAAAGCTTCTTTTGAGACTATCTTTAAAATTTTTACCAATTTAGAAAAAGAAAAGATTGAAACTTTAGAATTTTATCCTCAAGAAGGAAAATATCATTACGATGGCCATAGATTTTGTAAAGTTAGGCTTTCTCCCCAAGAAAGCAAAAAGCTAAATTATCTCTGTCCTAAATGTAAAAGAAAAGTTACGGTCGGAGTAATGAGTAGAGTTTTAGCTTTAGGATTTGAGAATTTTGAGAGCTCTTTTAAGCAAAAGTTTAAGTATGTAGTTCCTTTAAGACAAATTATTGCAGAAAGCTTAAATCTTTCTCCAAGTTCTCAAAAAGTGAGCAAGATTTATTTAGAGTTAGTGAAGAAGTTTGCTCCAGAGTTAGATTTACTTTTAGAATATAACTTAGAAGATCTCTATAATTTTTATCCCAAGATTGCTGAAGGGATTCAAAAGTGCAGAGAAGGAAAAATTGAGATTTTGCCAGGATACGATGGAGAATATGGGAAAGTCAAGGTGTTTTCTGAAATCAAGAGTATTTC
>WFWQ01000072.1 GCA_015491015.1 Patescibacteria group bacterium
GGATTAGGATTAAATGTAGCTAAAAGGTTTGTAGAAATACACCAAGGATTTATTACCGCCTTCTCTGAAGGAAAAAATAAAGGAAGTACTTTTACTATTTATTTGCCAGTGGGAAGTTAAAGGCAAGTTAAAACATTATCTTCTAATACAAAATTAGCTAAATTAAATTCCTTAATAATTTTAAGATTAGTTAGAAAGTGAGAAGTTGGCTTTGCAATCTTAAAACTACCTCCTTTAGCTAAAGCTAAGTAAATCAAAAGTTGATCTGAAACATATTTATCTACTGTAGCTGGACTGTTAAGTTGTTGTAAAAACTCTTTTGCGCATTCTTTTCCTACTTCTTCTGCCTTTTTACCTTTTTCTCCTAACTTATCTTGAGCTAAAATTGTATTCTCAAACTCAGCTAAAATTAAAAGAGAGCTCCCTGGACTAAGTGAGTTTACATAAATGATCTTCTTTTCTGAAAGTTTCAAATTAGCTTTTTCTAAGATTTGGGTTGCAGAGATAGCCTGTCTTTCAGCTACTTTTCTTGAAACTAAATCTTTACTTGCTTTTGAAATTAAGCGAACTTTTTTCAATTTGCCTCGACTTAAAATATTCAAAGGTTTTAATTTAGAAGGAAAAACTTGAACCTCAATTTCACCTCCACCCTTAGGATAAAATCCAGATTTTATTTCTTTTAATTCTAATTTAGCTCCCATTTTCTTTAGGAAATAAAATAAAACTTCTTTAGTATGGTAAAGAGTAGGGGAGAAGAAGGTATCTGTTGCTCCACCTTTAATTCTAAGCTTAGTTGGAGTTGGCTTTAAAAGTAAAACAGGCAGCAAACCCTGAAGCATTAAAGTCTGGCTGGCTGCAGTTTCAACCTTAATTTCTACGTTTTCTTTAGAGATAATCTTTTCCGAATAAAACTCTAAAGTTTTAGAACCTATTTTAGCTCCAAAAACTTTGGAATTCTCTGTAAGCTTTAAAAAGCTTTCTACTACCTTTAGATGCTGATTTGCTAAACCGGGGTTTGGTCTTTTAGCTCTAATATTGAAAATTTTAATTGGGGTTTTAGTTAATACGGATAAAGCTAAAGCAGTTCTTAATATTTGTCCCCCACCTTCACCTTGAGATCCATCTATGGTTAAAAGTCTCATAATTTGCTTTAATTTTAGCATAAAATCTAAAAGTTTATTTAATCTCATTTAGCTGTAAACTCAAATAAACCTTGACTTTGAAATTTCAATCACCTAAAATGGAAAAATCCCGTAGAAAGCAGGCAAGCTTTAAAGTCCTGCTGAGGGAATCTAAAAGTAAGCCTTTAAAGGTTTTAGCTTGCTTTCTGCGGGTAGCAGAAAGCTTTTTAATTTAATTATGGTTCTACCAAAAGAAAAGAAAAAAGAAATTGTAAAAGAATTAAGAGAAATAATTACAAAGTTTAAAGCTATTTTGTTTGTTTCCTTCCAAGGAGTTAAAGCTCCAGATATTTTAAGGATAAGAAGAGAATTTAAAAAGCAAGGTTCCAATCTTAAAGTAGTAAAGAAAACTTTACTAATAAAAGCTTTTGAATTTGAAGGAAAAGAAGAATTTGTTCCCCGGGTAGAAGAAGTAAAAACTCAATTTGCTTTAGCTTTAGATCCCGAAGATCCAGTAAAAATTTCAAAATTAGTTTACAAAGCTAAAAAAGAAGTAGAGAATTTTCAACCTTTGGGAGGAATAATAGAAGGTAAGTTTTACCAACAAAAAGAAATAGAAGAATTATCCAAGCTCCCGTCCTTGGCTGAATTAAGAGGTCAATTAGTAGGAGTTTTAGCAGGTAATATTACCTCATTCTTAAGAGTATTAAAAGGGCCTCAAGAAAGTTTAGTGTTCCTTCTTAAAAAATATCAAGAAAAGGTCAGTTCTAAATCTTAATTAAACCAAATAAAAATGGCAGAAGAACAAAACAAAAATCAAAACCAAGAAGAACCTCAAAATGGCCAAGAAGAAGTAGAAGTTCCAGAAAAGTTTAAAGAGTTAGTAGAAAAGATAGAAAACCTTTCAGTTTTAGATTTAGCTGAATTAGTTAAAATATTAGAAAAGAAGTTTGGGGTTTCAGCTACAGCTCCAGCTATAGTAGCAGCTCCAGTAGCCCAAGCACCGGGAGGAGAAGAAGCTTCAGCTGAAGAAAAATCTGAATTTAATATTGTGCTAAAATCAATAGGAGATAAAAAGATTGAAGTAATTAAGATAGTCAGAGACATCACCGGAAAAGGATTAAAGGAAGCTAAAGACTTAGTAGATGCGGTTGCTAAAGAACCCCAGACTATTAAAGAAGGAGTGAAGAAAGAAGAAGCAGAAGAAATTAAAAAGAGGTTTGAGTCAGCTGGAGCAGAAGTTGAACTTAAGTAAGCGAAAAACAACCTTTATTTTTTACTCTCTAAGCTTGGCTCCTTATTTAGGAGCCTTGCTTTGTTTTTAATTATAATGTATGATGAGTAAGTCCTAACAATATTTTAAATACCAAAGCTTTAAAAATCTCTAAAAACATAAAATGACAAATGGGCTCGTAGCTCAGTTTGGTTAGAGCGTCCCGTTCACATCGGGAAGGTCGGAGGTTCGAGTCCTCCCGAGCCCACTCAAGACTTTATTCTGCCAACAACTTACTTATCTCTTTTTCTAATTTCTCAGAACTAGTAATTACCACATCTTTATATCTAACAATTCCATTTCTATCTATAATGTAAGTGATCTCAAATCGATTAAAGTTATATCTTTCAATTATCACTCTCCCTCCATCTCGATTAGTGTAATACCAAGGAGTGTTATTATCTTTTTTAAACTTTGCAATAGTTTCTTTACTATCTCTGGGATCTATATCCACGGTAATAAAAACAACTCCCTTATCTTTGTATTTTTGATATACCGGAGAAAATTGTTGAGCTTCCATCACACAAGTTGGACGCCAAGCGGCAGAAGAAGTAATCACAACTACCTTCCCTTTTAAAGATTTGCTATCTAAAGTTTTACCTTCAATAGTTTTAACCTTAAAACTTGGAGCAATATCTCCTATATTGGTTCCGACCCTAAGTTTGCCTTGAAGGTGATAATTTTGATTTCCTAAAGCAAGATACAAAACAATTAAAGTTAAAGCTCCTAAGCCTAAAACAGAAAAGATTAAATTTTATTGAAATTCATTTTAACTTTTTATTTCGCAATCTGGACACAAGCCTAAAACTCTCCTCGAACTAAAATATAAGCTCAAAAGCATTAGTAAAATTGCCCCTAAAGTAACATAACTTTGGTTTTCTAAGATAAAGAAAACAGTATTAGCCCCTAAAAATCCTAAAATACCTGCAATACAAGAAGCACAAGAAGCTGTAGATAACAATCCGCTAAATAAAGCTGAAAAAGTTCCTAATCCTCCGTGAACTGCAGAGCCAACAGCTTTCTTCCTAGCTTTAGAGAAAATGAAAACTTGCATAGCTACTAAAAAAGATGAAGTAAGAGAAAGCACTCCAAATAAAAAGTAATCTTTAGCTCTTAACAAACTCAACTGAAACTCTAAACTATTACCAGAAATAGTCCAAACTGGAATTAAAA
>WFWQ01000073.1 GCA_015491015.1 Patescibacteria group bacterium
TTATTTAGCTTACGCAGATTATAAAGATATGATGAAGCTCACAGAAGATTTGATTTTGTACATTGTAAAGAAAGTTAACAAAAAGTTAGAAATAGAATATGAGGGAAAAAAGATAAAATTTAAAAAGCCTTTTCAAAGAGTTGAATATTTAGATTTGCTTAAATCTGAAACAGGAATTGATTATTTTGATTTAAATCTCAAGGGAATTTTAGAAAAAGCTAAAAATAAAAGTAGAAAAAACATCTTCTAAAGAAAAGGTAGTAGATACAATTTTCAAAAAAGTCTGCCTGCCTAAGCTTGAACAGCCTACTTTTGTTATCCACCATCCTAAAGGAATGATACCTTTAGCTAAACCTTTAGATGAGAATCCAAACTTTTTAGGATCCTTCCAATTAGTTATAGCGGGATGGGAAGTAGTTAAAGCTTACTCTGAGCTAAATGATCCTTTGTTGCAAGCTCAAGTATTCAAAGAACAAGAAGAAAAGTTTAAAGGAGGAGACTTTGAAGCTCAAAGATATGATAAAGATTTTGTTGAAGCTTTAGAATACGGCATGCCTCCAACCGCAGGCTTTGGAATGGGAATAGACAGAATTACAGCTATCTTAACTAACTCTCACAGCTTAAGAGAAGTAATCTTATTTCCCACGGTTAAACCTAAGGAGGAATAAAAGTTAGGAAAACTCAAAGTTAATGCTTGATTTTAAATTTATAAAAGGAAATCGAGAAAAAGTTGAAGAATCTATAAGAAAAAGAGGGATGGATTTAGATTTAGAAAGGCTTTTAAAGTTAGGAGAAGAAAGAAGTAAGCTCATCCAGGAGATAGATCATTTAAGGCACCAAAAGAATATCTTAGATCAAAAGATAGCTCAAGGAGAAAAAGGGCTTTTAAAAGAAGCTAAAGAAATAAAAGAAAAAGAAAAAAGTTTATCTTTAGAGTTAGAAAAGGTAGAAAAAGAGTTTAATTCTCTTTTAGAGAAGGTTCCTAATATTTTGTTAGATGATGTCCCTGAAGGCAAAGATGAAAAAGATAATGTAGTTTTAAGAACTTGGGGGGAGATTCCCAGCTTTGATTTTAAAGTAAAAGATCATGTAGAAATTGGAGAGCTCTTAGATATTATAGATATTAAAAGAGCGGTAAAGATCTCAGGTTCACGGTTTTATTTTCTAAAAGGAGATGGGGCTTTATTAGAGTTAGCTTTAATTAATTTTGTAGTGGAAAGGTTAACTAATCCAGAATGGATTAGCAGAGTAGTAGAGAAATCTCTTCCTGGATACTATGAAAAACCTTTCAAGTTTATCATTCCTCCAGTTTTAATTAAACCTCAACCTTTTTGGGAAATGGCAAGGCTCTCTGAAGAAGATAAAGAAGAAAGGTATTACATTCCCAAAGATGATCTTTACTTAATTGGTTCTGCAGAGCATACTTTAGGAGCTATGCATAGAAAAGAAACCCTAAAAGAAGAAGATTTACCTTTAAGATATTTAGGATTTTCTGCTTGCTTTAGAAGAGAAGCTGGAAGTTATGGAAAAGATGTAAGAGGAATTTTAAGAGTTCACCAGTTTGATAAGTTAGAAATGCAATCTTTCATTCTTCCTGAAGATTCTATTAAAGAACAAGAATTCCATGTAGCTATTCAAGAAGCTTTATGGCAAGAGTTAGAGCTTCCCTATAGAGTAATGCTTTTGTGCTCTGGAGATATGGGCAAACCAGATGCAAGACAGATAGATTTAGAAACTTGGATTCCAAGCCAAGAGAGATACAGAGAAACCCATTCTTCAGATCTAATGTTAGATTATCAAGCAAGAAGATTAAACACCAAAGTTAAAAGAAAATCTGGAAAGAAAGAGTTAGTTCATACCGCAGATGCTACTGCTTTAGCCATAGGAAGAACCATAATAGCTATTTTAGAAAATTATCAACAAAAAGATGGGAGTGTAAAAGTGCCCAAAGTGCTTCAGCCTTATCTTAAAAAAGAACATCTCACTCCTTAACTTTAAGGAATGGAAAAGTTTAAAATTCAAGCTTTAAATTTAGAAACTCAAGTTTACTTTTTAAAAGGTAAAAAAGATGCAGTTTTAATTTTGCATGGATGGCCTTCTCGAGCTGAAAGTTGGTTTAATTTAGCTTCGATTTTGAACCAAGAAGGTTTTAAAGTTTATTTAGTAGATCTTCCAGGATTTGGCGAGAGTTCTCTGCCTCAAAAAGCTTTTGATTTTGAAGATTTTGAAAAGTGGCTTTTAGGAGTAATAGCAAAGCTAAATCTTGAAAGTTTAATTTTGATAGGTCATTCTTTTGGAGGAGCTTTAGCTTTAAAGTTAGCCTTAAAAGAAGAAAAGAAAATAAAAAAACTAATCTTGATAGCTCCAAGTTTAGTAAGGAAAGAAACTAAAAAAAGGAAGATTTTTAAAATTTTAGCTAAGTGGGGCAAAAACTTTCCTTTTTTAAAGTTTATTTTTTACAGATTTTTTAATCCTGCTTATTTAAAAC
>WFWQ01000074.1 GCA_015491015.1 Patescibacteria group bacterium
ATACTTTTTAATGTGCGAGAAAATTATGTTTTAAAAGAAGAGGAGAAAAGTTAAATTTCTAGGATAGTTAATTCTTTAATCTTAGTAAATTCTTTGTCTCGGGTTACTAAAGGAAGATTTCTAAGAAAAGCAGTTGCAGCTATTCCTGCATCCGGAAGTTTAAGTTTATACTTTCTTCTGAAAAATGAAGCAGTTTCTGCAATTTCATAATCAAAAGGGAGTACAATAAAGTAATCAAGAAATTTTTTAATCTGAATTACCTCTTTAGGGGTAAGGACTGGGAGAGATAATACTTCCGCAACTGAAATAGAAGAGATAAAGAGGGCTATATTTCTTTTGAACCAGTTATGGATATTTTCTATTACCACCTTCTCTCCATTGAGGTAAGCTATCAGAATATTAGAATCTAACAACATTAATTTAAGAAAAGTTTTCAATCGATTTTAGCCTGTCTTCCCATTCTTTTCTCAACTTTCTCTGGTAGCTTAAGGCATCTATTTTTCTCTTTTTTAGCATTCCAGCTACCTTCTTCCAAATTTTGGGAAGTTCTTTTTTTACTTCATTCCAGTTTTCAGCTTTTACGACCTTAGCTTTTTTTGTTCTTTTCATGTTTTAAATTAATTGTACCTTACTCAGTTTGGAAACTCAAGTTAGCTCTTGATATAATCCAAACTTGGTTAAATATGGCAAAGAGATTAAAAAGGGAATTTTTCTTGAGAGATACAAAAACTGTAGCTAAAGAGCTTTTAGGGAAAGTTTTAGTAAGGAAGTTAGAGAATAAGACTTTAAAGGCTAAAATTGTAGAAACCGAAGCTTATTTGGGAGTAAAAGATAAAGCTTGCCATAGCTTTGGAGGGAGAAAAACAGAGAGAAACAAAGTGATGTATGAGATAGGAGGTAAAGCTTATGTGTATTTTGTTTATGGGATGCATTATATGTTTAATGTAGTTACCAGAGAGAAAGGGATACCTGAAGCTGTATTGATAAGGGGAATTTTGCCTTTAGATGAAAGTTTAGATCCTAAAATAGGTTTAGGTCCTGGGAAGTTAACTAAATGGTTAAAGATTGATCTAAGTCTTAATGGCGAGGATTTAGTCAAATCAAAAGTATTGTGGATTGAGGAAGGAGAAAAAGTTTTTCCTTCTCAGATTAAAATTTCAAAAAGAGTAGGCATAGATTACGCTCAAGAGTGGAGAGATAAACCTTTGAGATTTTACATTTATTAAAAATTTGCTTAAGTTTGTGAGCCATTTTTTATTTTGGTATAATCTACCAAAATATTTTAGTTTGGTTTTCATGTTTGTTGAAGAGAGAGAAAATCACTTAAGCAAAGAAAGAGAAGAATTAGAGCTCGGAGAAGAACAAAAATTAGAAGAGGAAATTATAGAGGGAGTGTTGGAAGGGATAAAAGAAAAGCTTACTGAAGAAGAGGAATTGGCAATTAGAGAAAAACTAAAAGAAGAATTAAAAAAAATGGAACTTTCTCCTGAGCTTCAGGAAGAAGCAAAGAAAGAAGCAGAAGAAATAAAAATTTTGGAAGAGGAAGCAAAGGTGAAAAAACTTCTTACTTTAGCTCAAGAAAAAGGGATAGCTTTTTCAATTAAAGTAGCTATGAATACTGGAGATGATTATACCTTGGATGTGCTTCACGATATCTTAGCTAAAGATGAGCTTTATAAAAAGTTTCCTCTCTAATATGAGCTTTGGGGTTTATTTGGGAATTTTTATCCTTATTTTTCTAGGAGTTATCTTTTGGTTAGCTAAATTCCGCTTTAAAAGGAAACTTTTTAAAAGTTTTGAGCTGGTTCTTTATCAAGTGATAATGCCCAAATATGAGTTTTCTAAAGAAGAGATGATTGAAAGAGAAAAAGGAGAAGAAGGCTTTATTGGAAAGATGGAACAGTTTTATATGTTCTTACTTAATTTAAAAAGGCCAAGTTTTATTTCCAGATTCTTAGAAGGTCCTCCCAGGGTAGCTTTAGAAATAGCTTCTCAAATTGGCAAAGAGGATATTAACTTTTATGTTGCTATCCCTAAATATCTTGAATCCTCCTTTGAAAAAACTGTCCATAGTCTTTATCCTCGAGCCATAGTTGAGAAGGTACCCGAAGATTATACTATTTTTGAACCTAAAGGAATTACCTCAGGTTGTTATCTTAAGCTGAAAGAATCAAGCTATTTCCCAATTACTACTTATAAGAGTTTAGATCAAGATCCTTTAAGTTCCATTGTTAACTCTATGAGTAAAATTCTTCCTGAAGAAGGAGTAGCTTTACAGTTGATAGTGAAACCTTTAACCCAAGAAAGTTGGAGATATAAAGGAGAAGAGATTTTAGAAAGAATTTTAAAGGGAGAATCTGTAAAATCTGCAATAGCTGAAGTTTCAAAGCCTTCCTTTTTGCAGTTATTTTTAGAGGTTGTAAATGTTCTATTTTCTTCTGATAGGAAAGCAGAGAAAGTTGCTTTAGAAAAACCTTCTAATGTTTCTTCTCAAGCGTCTTTTGTTTCCTCAATAGAGAGCAAAATTAGTAAACAACCTTTTGAGGTTAATATTCGGCTTTTAGCTTCAGCTGAAAGTAAAGAAAGATCTGAAGCAATCCTTAAAGACTTAATTTCCTCTTTTTCTCAGCTTGCTCTTTATTCTTTAAACTCTTTTCAAGTTAAAGAAGTAAGGGGAAAGAAGCTGAAAAAGTTAGTTTATGATTTTGTGTTTAGAAACTTTAACTCCAAGCAAAGTTTAATTTTAAATTCTGAAGAGTTAGCTACAATTTATCACTTTCCTAGCTATTACTTGGAACTCCCTCAAATTAAGTTTGCTAAGACAGGAGAAGCTTCACCTCCTTTAGAGTTACCTTCTACAGGAGTGCTTTTGTTAGGAAAGGTAAAATATCGTGGCGAGGAAAAGAAAGTTTATTTTGCTACTTCCGCAGATAGAAGAAGACATTTTTACTTAGTGGGGCAAACTGGAACAGGTAAGACTAGTCTTTTAAGAGAAATGATAAGGCAAGACATTGAGGCTGGTAGAGGTGTTGGAGTGATAGATCCCCATGGAGAGTTAGTTGAAGCTACTTTAGCTAATATTCCTAGAGAAAGAGTAGAAGATGTGGTTTTATTTGAGCCTTTTGATTTGGAAAGGCCTATAGGTTTAAATATGTTAGAATATGATACTCCAGAGCAGAAAGATTTTGCGGTTCAAGAGATGATAGCTATCTTTCACAAACTCTTCCCTCCAGAGATTATCGGCCCCATGTTTGAGCATTATATGCGCAATGCAATGTTAGCTTTAATGGCAGATAAAGAAAATCCTGGCACTTTAGTAGAGATTCCTAGAATTTTTACCGACAAAGATTTTCTTCAGGAAAAGCTTAAGAAGGTTAAAGATCCAATGGTAAGGAACTTTTGGGAGAAAGAATGGAGACAAACTACAGGTTCTACAAAGTCGGATATGTTAGGTTATGTGATTTCCAAGGTGGGAAGGTTTGTTGAAAATGAGATGATGAGGAATATTATAGGTCAAGCTAAATCTGGGTTTGATTTAGAAAAGATTATGCAAGAAGGGAAAATATTTTTGGCTAATTTATCTAAAGGATTAACCGGAGAAGTAAATAGTGCTTTGTTAGGATTGATTTTGGTCTCTAAGATGCAAATGGCAGCTATGAAGAGAGCTCGAATTCCAGAAGAAGAAAGAAGAGATTTTTATCTTTATATTGATGAGTTTCAAAACTTCACTACAGATAGCATTGCCATAATCCTTTCTGAAGCCAGAAAATATAGGTTGAATTTGATCTTAGCTCATCAGTATATTCCTCAACTTAAAGATGAAATAAGGGATGCGGTTTTTGGCAATGTAGGAACGATTGGAGCTTTTAGAGTTGGAGCTGAAGATGCGGAGTACTTGGAAAAACATTTTGAGCCCGAATTTTCAAGATTTGATTTGGTGAATTTAGACAACTTTAATTTAGTAATTAAAATGATGATTAACAATAAAGTTTCTTCTCCTTTTAAGATAGAGACTTTTCCTCCCAAAGAGGGGAATAAAGAGATTGTAGAAATTATAAAAAAGATTTCAAAGTTAAAGTATGGGAAACCTAAAGAGGTAGTTGAGAAAGAAATTATTCAAAGGTCTAAGTTAGGTTCTTTGTAATTTTTTATTTTTTTATTTATAAATTTTAGTTAAAAATAATTTTCGAACTATGTCTCCCAAAATAGAGACCCTTGAAGAAAGTTGGGAAGCAGAAAGAAAATTAGAGAAGGTTTTAGAAGAGATGAAGTTAAATTTAGAGGCTGAAGGTATAAATGTAGACGAAGATTGTAGGATTGATATGGATTCTTTTTCGGAAGTTTACTCTGAAGAGGAAATTCAAGCAGATAAAGATTTTGTTAAAGGTTTAGAGTCTGAATGGTTTAAGGGGTTACCTGAAGAAGAGATAAGGAGCACTAAATTAGCTTCAGAAGGAGAAAGATTTGAAATTTTTAAAACCGCGGTCTTGACTAAGTTTAAAGGGGAAGATTTTATTGTAGTTAGAAGTTCTCCTTTTGATGATATTAAACACAAAGTAGACAATATTTTAGTTAACCGAAAAACAGGTGAAACAGTGTGTGCTTTTGATGAGGTGGTAGGGACTTTAGGTAAAGTAGCTCAAGAAAAGATGGAAAGGGTTTTAAAAATAAACTTTGAGGGAGGAGCTAAGGTTAAGTATGGGATAAGGTTAGAAAAAGGAAAAATAGTAAAAGGAAAGATAAGGAGGGTTCCTCTTTTTTACTTGATGTACCCTAAAGGAGAGATCAAAAAGGCAATAGATAATCTTTCTCCAGATTTGAACGATAAAACTCAATACGAAGAAAAAGCCTTCAAATACTTTTCTCTTTTAATTGGAGAACAAGTTGAAAGGATTTTAAATAGTAGTGAAGTGCCAGAAAAGTTGAAAAGGAAAATGTTTAATTTTAGGAAGATATTTTTTGTCTCAAAGAAAAGATGAATCTTCAGAAGCTTAAAGTTAGAAAAGAAAGAGTTTTAAAGATGATTGAAATTTTAGATGAGCTTTTCCCTGGAGAAGGGAAGACAGCTTTAAGATATTCTAATCCTTTTGAGCTCTTAGTAGCTACTATCTTGTCTGCGCAGACTACAGACAAAAAAGTTAATCAGGTTACCTTAAAGCTTTTCAAAAAATACAAGAGACTGCAAGATTATTTGAAGGCAAACTTAAAAGATTTCCAAAAAGATATTCAAGAAATTGGCCTTTACCGCAACAAAGCTAAATATATTTTAGCTTCAGCTAAAATAATAGCTAAAAAGTATAAAGGCAAAGTCCCAGATAGTTTAGAGGAGTTAGTCAAGCTTCCAGGAGTGGGGAGGAAAACTGCAAATGTAGTTTTAATGAATGCTTTCTCCAAATCTGAAGGCATTCCTGTAGATACCCATGTTAGAAGGTTTGCTATCAGATTTGATCTATCTGATTTTAAAGACCCAGAGAAGATAGAAAAAGATTTGATGAAAATAGTTCCTCACGAAAAATGGAAAGACTTTGCTCACAAATTAATTGAATATGGCAAATCCATTTGTCCTGCAAGAAAGCACGAGTGTAAAGATCACCCTTTGACTAAAATTTATCCCAAAGCTGAAAAAGTTTGGCCTAGAAATTAAAATTATAAAATGGAAAATTTAAATTTTGAAAAAGCTTTAAATCTCTTGAAAGAGTGGGTAAGTTCAGAAAGCTTACTTAAACACTCTTTAGCTGTAGCTGAAGCAATGTCAGCTTTAGCTAAGAGATTTAAAGAAGATGAGTTAAAATGGAAAATTACAGGGCTCTTACATGATTTAGATTACGAAAAGTACCCCGAAAAGCATCCAGAAGTTGCAATTGAGATTTTGAGAGAAAAAGGTTATCCTGAAGATGTTATTTTAGCCATTTGGGGGCATTTTTCTTTAGAAAGAAAAAGAGAATCTTTGATGGCTAAAGCTTTATTTGCGGTAGATGAACTTTGTGGATTGGCTTTAGCGACAGCTTTAATGCGACCTCAAGGATTCCAAGATATGAAACCAAAATCTTTAAAGAAAAAGATGAAAGACAAAAGTTTTGCTAAAGGGGTTAATAGAGAGCATATTAGAAAGGGTATTGAAGAGTTGGGACTCTCAGAAGATGAACTTTTTGAGGTTGTGATTAAAGCTTTAGCTAAAATTCAACCTAAACTTTTAGGGAGGTAAAATAATTTAAAATTTATGTTAATTTTAAACTCTTATCCTTACTGTGATCCTGGAGATGAAGCCAGGTTAGAAAAGATGAAGAAAGAACTAAAGGCTGGTTTTGAGTTTATTAAGAAATTTAAAGAAGACAGAGTTATTACGGTTTTTGGTTCTTCTAAAATTAAAGAGGGCAATCCAATTTACGAGGAAGCAAGAAAGTTTGGATATTTAGCTTCTAAAGCAGGTTTTACTATAGTGACTGGAGGAGGGCCAGGAATTATGGAAGCTGCAAATAGGGGAGCTTTAGAAGCTGGAGGAAAGAGTGTGGGGTTGTGTATTGAGATTCCTGATCTTCAAGAAAAAGCTAATCCTTATGTCAAAGACAAAATTACTTTTCATTACTTTTTTGTAAGAAAAGTTATGTTAGCTCATGTAGCTCAAGCTTATGTTTATTTTCCTGGTGGGTTTGGTACTTTAGATGAGTTTTTTGAAATTAGTAATTTAGTAGTAACTAAAAAGCTTCACAAAGATGTCCCTATAGTTTTAGTGGATCAAGATTATTGGCTTTCTTTAAGATCTTGGTTAGATAGAGTTTTAGCTGATAGATTTAAAACTTTGTATGAAAAATCGTTGAGAATCTGGAAGATCGTAGATAAAGCTGAAGAAGCTTTAGAGATTATTAAAGAAGTTCCAGTTTACCTTCCAAGGCACGATTGTGTTTAAAAATTATGGAGTTTACCCAAGTTCAAAAATTGCTTTCTGGAGAAAAGATCTTAACTCCTTTTGAAGTGAATCAGATTGCTAGGGAAGTTTTGGAGAGTTTAACTTTTAAAGTTAAAGGAGAAGTTTTTGAGTTAAAAAGAGATAAAAAGTATACTTTAGTTTACTTTGGATTAAAAGATGAGAAAGGCAGGGTTAAATGTATAGCTTCCCACTATTTAATTGACAATTTAGATTTTGAACTTAAAGATGGCATGGAAATTATAGTCTTAGCTCAGCTTACAGTTTATGAGATGAAAGGAGAATTTCAGCTCCGAGTGTTAGAAGCTTCACCTGTAGGCAAAGGTTCTTTATATGAAGAGTTAGAGAAGCTTAAGGCTAAACTTCACGCTGAAGGAATTTTTGATTCTACCAGAAAGAAGCCTTTGCCAGAATTTCCAGAAAAGATTGGGGTAATCACTTCTGAAAAAGGAGAAGGAGCTTGGAAGGATGTTTTAAAGGTAATTAAAGAAAGGTTTCCTGCAGTAGAGTTAGTTTTGGTGGATGTAATGGTAGAAGGAAAAAAAGCTGTAGCTCAAATAGTTAAGGCTTTAGAAGTTTTAAACCAGAGAGAAGATATAGATTTAATTATCTTAACTCGAGGGGGAGGATCTTTTGAGGATTTTATGCCTTTTAATACCGAAGAAGTAGCTAAAGCTGTAGCTAACTCTCATATTCCTGTAATTTGTGCAATAGGACATGAGAAAGACGTTTCGATTGCAGAATTAGCTGCAGATAAAAGAGCTCCAACTCCTACTTATGCTGCTCAATTAGCAGTAAAAGATAAAACCTCTTTGCTTCAGAGAATAGATGAGTTAATGGAAAAGATTGAAAAAATGAAGAAATTTCCTGTTGAGTATCAAACTAAGTTAAAAGAAATAATGGGTATTATTAGGCAAAGAATTTGGTTTCATTTAGAACTCAAAAAGAAAGGATTGTTATTTTTAGAAAGCAAGATCGAGGAATTTGGCCAGAAGTTTAAGATTTTAAATTTGCAGCTTGAGAATTTAAAAGAAAAAATTCAACGGTCTTATCTTACTCTTTTGGAGCATAAAAAGAAAGATTTGAATAAAGCTTTAAAATTAATCGAACTTTTAGATCCTTATCGCTTACTTCAAAAAGGCTATACAATCACTTATAATAGAGAAGGTAAACTTATAACTTCAATTAAAGACATCCAAGAAGAGGAGATAATCTTTACTCAGTTTAAAGA